>CAXAWD010000080.1:0-11091 GCA_963972325.1 uncultured Acidimicrobiaceae bacterium | reverse complement strand
TGGTCGTGTCGGCGTGATCGAGACGGGTGGTGATCGACACGGTCTCGCCGGGCCGCTGCACCGACACCGTCTCCGGCGTGGCGACCACCTGGAGTCGCTTCGTCTCGATCGGGATGATCACCTCGGTACTGCGACCGGAGAACACGTCGGCGTCGGCGCGGAGGCGGAGCTGGCCGTCGCCGAGGTCGGTCGGCCGATACGCCAGGGTCGCGTCGTCGGCCTCGACGTTGCCGGACGCCCGCTCGAGCACCACGTACTTCGTGTCGCTGACGTCGACCGACCACTGCTGCGGGCACACGCTGTAGTTGCCGGGGGTGACCGCGTCGATGTACTCGTTCGTCACGGTGTCTCGTACCTTGCCTCCCTCGTCGATGACGGCCTTGCCGAAGTCGTCGGGCACACGATCCTTCAGTCTCCCGGTCAATTTCTCGCTCAACGCCCCGGTGATCGCCTTGGTCGCGGTCGCCACGAGCGCCGATGCGTCCCAACCGGTCGACGCGGCGTGGAGCGTGATCCCCTGGACGGCGCCGTCCTTCTTGAAATCCTCGTTGAACTCGGTGATGGTGACCCCGGCGTCGATGCTCTCGAGGATCGTCGGGTACTGACCGGCGACGCTGCTCTTGTAGGTCTCGAGCAGCGAGAACATGTCGGCGATCACACCGATGATGGTGCCATACGCCCCGAGCGGCAGCGAGCCGAGCACCGATGCGATCGACTGGGTGCCGGCGGGCCCCTGCGCCTCGGCGCCGCCTTCGCGCACGATCGCGTCGGTGCCCTTTGCCATCGCCTCGATCAGCTGCTCGGCGTTGTCCGCCTCGACGTTGCCGTCGGTGCAGTTGTCGCCGACCTGCCCCGGCGCGGGCCAGGCCGGTGCCGCGAGCGATGCGAGCGCTCGCTCGGGCGACGCCCGGAAGCCCCGCACGCGAGGCGGCGCGCCGATCGAGTCGATCAGCCCCAACCCCACCACGAGCGCGTCGAGTCGTTCGCGTTCCTCGGCGGTGAGTCCGAGGGTGTCCGGCAGGCTCTCGAGGTCGTTCTCGGTGCCGTCGTCGATGTAGCCGAGCACGAGCCGTAGCGGACGGAGTTCGGGAGCGACCTCGTCGATGGCCGTCTCGCTCAGCTCGGCGACGCTGCTGCCCGACGTCGCGGCCGACGCGTCGATCGCTGCGAGGAGTGCGTCGACCGCGTCGTCGAATCCGCCCTCGGCCGCAGGCAGCGCGGCGACCTCCATCGGGATGACGTCGCTGCGACTGTCGCCGGCGACGAACCGGAACTCGACGTCGGCGACGTCGCCTGCCGCCTCGACGAACACCGGCACGACGCTGGTGAGGCCGTCGTCGTCCAGATAGAGCGGGAGCGAGACGGTGCCCTCGTGCGTCGCCATCAGCAGTTCGAGTTCGCCGAGGTCGGCCGACGTGTCGACGCCGTCGACGTGCAGCACTGCGAGTTCGGTGACGCTCGCCTCGACGAACCCCGCATCGGACAACCAGCCGACTCCGGCCGACTGCGTCTCGTTCGATGCACTCGGCTCGGTCGAGTCGGTCGAGTCGGTCTCCGTCGCGAGGGGCGCGCTCGTCGTCGACGTCGTGTCGGACTCGCCGACCGACGCGCCACCGGATGCGCACGAGGTGAGGAACAGGCATCCCGCGAGGAGCGCTGCCGCCGTTCGTTTCGCTGCCCTGGTCCGCATCGGCCCAGTCCACCATGCAGCGCGATCGATCGCGTCCGTCTGCGGACGGAACGTCGAAAATGAGTACCGCGTGGCGCCCGACTGGGTAGTCAGTCGAGCATCGAGTGGTCGATCCGGACGCCGCGGCCTTCACAATCGGGGCAGATCTCGGAGAACTCGGTGAGGAGTCCTTCACCGATCCGCTTGCGGGTCATCTCGACCAGGCCCAGTTCGGTGATGTCGAACACCTGGGTTCGCGTCTTGTCACGGGCGAGAGCCTCGCGGAAGGCGGTGACGACCTTGGCCCGGTTCTCGCGGATCTCCATGTCGATGAAGTCGATCACGATGATGCCGCCGATGTCGCGTAGGCGCAGTTGCTTGGCGATCTCCTCGGCGGCCTCCATGTTGTTGTGGAACACGGTCTCTTCGAGGTTCGACTTGCCGACGTTCTTGCCGGTGTTGACGTCGATGACCGACAGCGCCTCGGTGTGCTCGATGATCAACGAACCACCCGACGGCAGCCACACCTTGCGGTCGAGCGCCTTGTGGACCTGCTCGTGTACGTGGTGCCGCTCGAACAGCGACAGGCCTTCGGCGTCGGCGTCGTAGTACTCGATCCGGTCGGCCAGTTCGGGGTTGAACGCCTTGACGTAGTCACGGACCTCTTCGAACAGCCGCTTGTCGTCGATGACGACGCCGCGGTAGTCGGGGTTGAACTCCTCGCGGATGACCCGCACGGCGAGTTCGGGCTCGCGGTACAACAGCGTCGGCTTGTTGGCCTTGGCCGCCTTGCGCTCGATGTCGTCCCACTGCTTGAGCAGCAGGTCCATGTCGGCCTCGAGGTCGGATTCGGTGGCGTGCTCGGCGGCGGTGCGCACGATCAGGCCGTGCTGTTCGGGCTTGACGCGATCGAGGATGTTGCGGAGCCGCTTGCGGGTGTCGTCGGGCAGACGCTTCGAGATGCCGTACGTCTTCGAGTTGGGGATCAGCACGACGAACCGGCCGGGCAACGACACCTCTTGGGTCAGCCGCGCTCCCTTGGCCCCGATCGGGTTCTTCGTGACCTGGCACATGATCATCTGCCGGGCCTTGAGGATGTCTTCGATGCGGGCGTTCTTGCCCTTCTGCTCGATGTCTTCCTGGTCGTACTGGACGTCGCCGCGGTACAGCACCGCGTTCTTCGGCGTGGCGATGTCGACGAACGCCGCCTCCATGCCGGGCAGCACGTTCTGGACCCGTCCGAGGTAGATGTTGCCGTGGATCTGGCTCACGTCGTCGGCGGGGCGGCTGACATAGTGCTCGATCAGGTTGCGGCCTTCCATCACGGCGACCTGCGCCATGCCGGGTCGCACTTGGACGCACATGAAGTAGCGACCGATCGGCTTGCCGTTGCGCTCGCGGCCGCTGCGCTGCTCGATCAGTTCCTGCTCGGCAGCGGACGGCTTGCCCTTGCCGCCGCGCCCGCCACGGCGACGCTTCTTGCCCTCGCCGCCACCGCCGCGCTGGTCGTTGCGGTCGGCCTTGTTCTTCTGGCTCCGGCCACCCTCGTTCTGCTGGCCGCCGCCCTTGCCGCCGCCTTTACCGCCGCGCTTGCGGCGCTTCTGACCCGTCTTGCCCTCGCCGCCGTCGGCATCGCCGTCCTTGGACGCGGCGCGTCCGGGCGGCGGCTTGCTCGGGACGAGCGGCCTGGTGTCGCCGATCTGCGGCTTGCGCACCAGCGCCCGCTCCGCGACGGCGGCATCTTTGACCTTGCCCTCGCTGATCGGTTCGGGCAGCTCCTCGGGGTCGCGTGCATCGGCGGCGCGGTCGTTCCCGTTGCCACCGCCCTCGGTGGAGCCGTTCGAGTCGTTGGACTCGTTGGGCTGAGCCGGCTTCTTGCGGCCCTGGCCGCCGCGGGATCCGCGACGGCGCTTGCCGGTTGAGCCACCCGCCGGCGAGCTGCCGCTGGTGTCGCCGCTGGTGTCGCTGGTGGTGTCAGACGTCGTGGCCGAGGCCTCGGAGGCGTCGCCGGTGTCGGTCGTGGGTTCGTCCATGTCGGTGGTCCCTTCTCATGTGAGCACCGCCAGGGTGTTCACATCGACGTCGGCCGGCAGAGGGATGACCTCGCGTCGTGTGCCGTCGTCGTCAAGCCATTGGTGAGTACGGAGTGCCCGGACATCGCGTGCGTCGATGTTCGGGTAGGCCAACTCGGCGAGCTCTCCGGGGCGGAGGGCACGTCCGATGGTGACCAGGTCGGCGATCAGACGATCGCCGGTGGGGTCGGGTCGCAGGTCGATGATCATCGGGCGCACGTCGTCGGCGCTCCGTTTCCCCTTGCGTTCCCGTTCGAGCACGAGTTCGGTCGACTCGAGGAGCCGACACGCATCGCGGTGGTCGTCAGCGGTGAGCTGAGCGCTCCACAGCTGCCACGTACACGACGTGACGGCCTCCTGGAGCGAATCGACTCCCGATTCCCGTTCCACGGCGGCGAGCACGTCGAAGCCGTTCGGGAGCGCGTCGGACAGACGCATCGGGAGTGTGGTCAGATCGACATCGGCGGCAACGACGTCGCGCTGCAGTTCGATGTCGACGTATTCCGCAATCGACTCGGCGCCTGTTGGCAGGGCCAGGCCGAAGCTGATCTTGGCGCGGGGTGTGAACCCCTCGGTGAACGCCACCGGGAGCCCGGCGCGCCGAAGCGCTCGCTCCCACATGCGGGCGGCGTCGCGATGACTGGTGAATCGGACCTTGCCGACCTTGGTCGCCCGCACGCGCAACTTCACGCTGCGGCCCTCACGAGACGGCCTCGGCGGGTTCGCGACGCGTCGGCATGAGCGTGACCGGCACCTCGCCGCCACGCTCGAGGTCTTGACCGGTGCCCTGGCTGCCGCCGGCGGGTGCGATCGGGGAGGCGACGACGTGTTCGATGCCGTAACCGGTGCACACACCACAGTCGTAGCACGGGGTCCAGCGGCAGTCTTCGACGCCGGACTCGGCGAGCGCGTCGAGCCAGTCGCCCCACAGGAAGTCTTTGTGGAGCCCGGCGGTGAGGTGATCCCACGGGAGAATCTCGCCCTCTTCACGATGCCGGTACACGTACCAGTCCATCGAGAGCCCCTCGGCGTCCATCGCCGACTCCCAGCGGCGCAGGTCGAAGTGTTCGCCCCACTCCTGGAAGAGCCCGCCTTCGCGCCAGACCCGCTCGATGACACGGCCGACACGACGGTCGCCACGGGTGGCGATGCCCTCGGCCACGCTGGCGTCGGGGTGGTGCCACTTGACGTTGACGCCCTTGGCCTTCTTGGATGCGTCGCGGACCAGGTTGATCTTGCGGCGCAGCTCGTCTTCGGTGTTCTGCCCGAACCACTGGAACGGGGTGTGCGGCTTGGGCACGAAGCCGCCGAGGCTGACGGTGACCGACGCCCGCGGCGTGTGCCGCTTGCCGATCTCGACACAGTTCTTGGCGAGCTCGACGATGCCCAACGTGTCCTCGTCGGTTTCGGTGGGCAGACCGGTGAGGAAGTAGAGCTTCATGCGGGTCCAGCCCTGGCTGAACGCCGACTCGACCGCGCCGTACAGGTCTTCTTCGAGGATCAGCTTGTTGATGACCTTGCGGAGGCGCCACGAACCGGCCTCGGGAGCGAACGTGAGGCCGCTGCGGCGACCGTTGTTGACCTCGCCGGCGAGACCGACGGTGAACGCGTCGACCCGCAACGAGGGCAGGTTGATCGTCATCGTGTCGCACGAACCGGGGATGTCCTGCGCGTCTTCGAGCACGCCCTTGACGACCGGCTCGATGTCGGAGAAGTCGGCGGTGGACAGCGACGTGAGACTGATCTCGTCGTAGCCGGTCGAGCGGAGCCCGTCACGGATCATGGTGCGGACCTGTTCGGCCGGCCGCTCGCGCACCGGACGGGTGATCATGCCGGCCTGACAGAAGCGGCAACCGCGCGTGCAGCCGCGGAACACCTCGACGCTGAGACGGTCGTGGACGACCTCGGTCAGCGGGACGATCGGGCTCTTGGGGTAGGGCCACTCCCCCAGGTCGGCGACGGTCCGCTTGTCGACGGTGGCGGGCACGTCGACGAACCGGGGCTCGACCGAGACGATGTGCTCGCCGGCCTCGTCGTACGCGACCTCGTACATCGACGGCACGTACACGCCGGGAACCTTGGCGAGTTCACGCAGGAACGCCGCCCGGTCGGTGCGACCGGCGAGCTTCCACGTGCGGACGGCCTCGGTGATGTCGGCGACGACCTCTTCGCCCTCGCCGAGCACGGCGGCATCGACGAAATCGGCGAGCGGCTCGGGGTTGAACGCGGCATGCCCACCCACGATGACGATCAGGTCGTCGTCGCCGCGCTCGTCGGCCCGCACCGGCGCACCGGCGAGGTCGATCATGTTGAGCACGTTGGTGTAGACGAGTTCGCTCGACAGGTTGAACGCGAGCACGTCGAACTCGGCGGCGTCACGGTGGGTGTCGACGCTGAACAGCGGCACCTCCGCGGCCCGCATCTCGTCGTTCATGTCGGACCAGGGCGCGTAGGTGCGTTCGGCGACCGAGTGGTCGCTTTCGTTCAGGATTTCGAAGAGGATCTGAAGCCCCTGGTTGGGCAGACCGATCTCGTACGTGTCGGGGTATGCGAGGAGCCACTCCACCACGTCCTGACGACCGAACTTCTCGGCGAGAGGGGTGATGGCGCCGTCTTCGCAGCCGATGTAGCGAGCTGGTTTCTGCACCCGGGCCAAGAGCGGTTCGATCCGCGCCCAGAGTGTTGACATATCGCGGCCAGCCTACCGCGAGTGACTGATTTCACCCCGGATGGGCTGGTAGAACGGTACGCCTATGGCCCGTCGCCCCGTTGGTCACCCCCTGATCGGACTGGCCGTGATCGGCGTCGTCGCCGTCGGATGCACCCGTGCCACCGACGAGACGGCCACCAGTACGTCGCCGACGTCGACCTCCGCAGCGCCGGCTTCATCGTCCTCGCCATCGCCACCAGCGTCCTCGACGACGACCAGCACGTCGCCCGCCTCGACGACGACGACGATCGCCGAACCCACCGACACCGAACCGGCCGGCGAACCGGTCGACGGTTCTGCCTACGACTGGGCGACGATCGACCTGACCACGGTCGACTGGCGCAATCTCGACTACACGACGCTCAACCTGGACGACGTGCGGATCAACCCCTCGGTCGACGCGCTGAACGACGAGCAACTCGACCTGATCGAAGCCGGCCTCGACGCACTCCCCTGACGGGGGTCGGGCCGGCGGTCAGCGCATTCGTCGCATGTGCACCGACTGCACCATGCCGAACATCGCGAAGTACACGAGCAGGCTCGACCCGCCGTAGCTGATGAACGGGAGCGGGAGGCCGGTCACCGGCATGATGCCGAGGGTCATCCCGACGTTCTGGAACACCTGCCAGAGCAGCATCGTGAACACGCCGACGCAGATGTAGGTGCCGAACAGGTCGCGCGACAGCGTCGCGATCCGCCAGATCCGCATCAATGCCACGACGAACAGCGCCAACAGCACGGCACAACCGACCAGGCCGAACTGTTCACCGACGGCGGCGAAGGGGAAGTCGGCCCACATCACGGGCACGTCACGACCGTTGGTGAGGGGGCCTTCGAGCCATCCCTTGCCCCAGACGCCACCGGTGCCGACGGCACGGATCGCATTGCGGACCTGGAACACCGAGTTCTCGTCGGTCTCCTGCCCCAGGAACACCCGCAGACGTTCGGTCTGGTAGCTGTTGACGAACCCGCCGAGGAACGCCGACGCGACCGTCGCGACCGACAGGAACGAGATCAGGGCGATGTACTTGGGTTTCGCCCCGGCGACGAGCAACACCCCCATCGCGATCGTGACCACGACCGACGCGGAGCCGAGGTCGGGCTGGAGGATGATCAGGACCGAGGGCACGCCCACCAGGATCAGACCGCCGACGAACCGCGCGTAGCTGACCTCGTCGGTGCGCTCCTCGGCGAGGAACGCACACAAGGCGATCAGGGTCGACAGCTTCGCGAGTTCGGCGGGCTGGAAGTTGATCGGCCCGAGATCGAAGGAGATGTCACTGCGTTCGGGCGCGACGAACCGGACCACGAGCAACAGCAGGAGCAGCGCGATCGTGGTCGCGTAGAGGAAGCTCGCGTGGTCTTTGAAGAACTGGTAGTCGAGCGACATCACCACGGTCATCACGACGGCGGCGACGATCGCGAACACGACCTGACGGGTGACGAACGCGTACGGGTCGAGGTCGACCTTGGTCCACGACGCGGAGTACACGATGCAGCACCCGATGATCGTGAGCAGGGCCTGGGTGCCCATCAGCACCCAGTCGACGTTCCGGCTGGGATCGCCGGGGCTCGACCGGATGTTGCCGAGGCCGCTGTCGGGCCGTCGGCTGAGGAACGTGAGCGCCATCTATTCGATCGCCCCGGGGCGGGCGCCGGTGACGTAGTCGATGCCGAACTCGCCGATGTAGCAGGAGGTGTCGTCGAGTCCCATCGACGGCGCCGAGGTGGTGGCGTCGAGGTCGAGCGGGTCGGAGGGCACGACCGGGTCGGTCTCGGTCTTGCCCGACAGCATCAGGAACATGCACTTGACCACGGGTGCCGCAGCCTGTGAGCCGTACCCGGCCTTTTCGAGATACGCCGCCACCACGTAGGGGTTCTCGTCGTCGGGCAGGAGGTCGTCGGTGGATGCGTCGACGGAGAAGCCGGTGAACACCGACGAGTCGTTCCACGGATAGTTGCCCTGCCCCTGGGCGGTGCCGGTCTTGCCGGCGACCTGGATCGCATCGGACGGGTAGTTGCGGAACAGCTCCTCGGCCGTGGTGCTGCGACCGTTCTTGCCCGGCCCGGTGGTGACACGGCGGAGGCCGCTGACCAGCGGGGTCCGGATCGAGGCCGGCATCGGGATCTGCCGCATCAGGATCGGGTCGGACTCGTCGGAGAACACCGTGCCGCGCTCGGGGTCCGCGAAGCCGGGCTCACCGTCGGGTGTGCCCGGCTGCCAGATGTTGGAGAGGATCGACGGCGGGAAGACGACCCCGCCGTTGGCGACCGTGGCGTAGCCGGTGGCGAGATGCAGCGGGGTCGCCGACAGCAGCCCCTGGCCGATCGCGAGCTGCACGTTGTCGCCGACGAAGTAGCCGATGCCCTCGTCCTTGCTGATCACGCCCAGCTCGGCGTAGCGCCGCTTCAGTTCGGCATCGGGCACCGTGCCGTCGAACTCGAAGGGCAGTTCGATCCCGGTGTCGGCACCGAACCCGAACAGTTCCACCTGATCCTGCAGCACCGGTTCGAAGTCGTTCTGCACCATGATCTGGTCGCCGATGCGATAGAAGAACGCGTCGGACGACACCGCCAACGCCTCTTCGACGTTGACCTCCCCGTAGACGCACGGCTTCCCGTTGTAGCTGCAGATCGCGTTGCGGTACTCGCAGCGGATCAGGCCGGTCTCGCACGCATCACGGTTGGAGACCGCCTCGTCGCTCAACACGTAGGTGCCGGTGTCGTCGAAGTACTCGGTCGCAGTGATCAGCCCGCTGTTCAACGCCGCGTACGCGGTGAACAGTTTGAAGGTCGAGCCGAGGTTGTAGCGGCCCTGCACGGCCCGGTTGACGAGGATCGACTGATCGGGGTCGATCGGCGTGCCGTCGGGGTTCTCCGACGGGAAGATCTGCGAGAACTTGGTGCCCGACAGACCTGCCTCGAACCACCGGTTGTCGAAGGTCGGGTAGCTGGCCATCGCGATGACCTCACCCGTGTCGTAGTTCATCACCACCGTCGAGCCGGCCGGTGCCTTGTAGTTGACCGTGTCGGGGCGCGTCGGGTCCATCTTGTCGAGCGAACCGTCGGGCTTCTTCACGATCGGGTTGCGGACCTCCTGGGTGCGCCGCTCCTCGAGCGTCGTCTCCAGTAGCTGTTCGGCGTACTGCTGCACGTCGAGGTCGATCGTGAGCTGCACGTCGAAGCCGTTGACGGGCGGCACCTCCTCGATCACCCGGACCGGGCGGTTCGCACCGTCGACCTCGACCTTGCGGTACCCCCACGCGCCGTGCAGCACCTGCTCCATCTCGAGCTCGACGCCGAACTGGCCGATCCGTTCGTTGCGGAGATACCCCTCGTCGAGTTTCTCGTCGAGCTGTTCGGCGGTGATCGCACCCATGTACCCGACGACGTGGGCGGCGTGCGGCGCATACGGGTAGACGCGTCGCCACTCGGTGAGGATCTCCACACCTGGGAAGTCCTCGATCCGTTCGAGCAGGGCGATCGCGGTGGGTTCGTCGACGTCTTCCTTGATCGGCATCGGCAGGAACGGGCTGTACACGTTGGACTGGAAGCGGCGCTCCATCTCCTCGATCGGCACCTGCACCCACCCGGAGATCCGCTGGAAGATCTCGTCGCGTTGCGACTTGCGACGCAACACCTGCCAGTCGATCGCGACGGTGAGCACCCGCTCGTTGTCGGCGAGCAGCCGCATGTCGGCGTCGAAGATCCGCCCGCGTTCGGGCGCGAGCGGGATCGTGCGCGTCTTGGCGAACGTCACCGACTCCTGCAGTTCGTCGGCCTTCACGGTCTGCAGGAACCAGAGCCGGACACCGAGCAGGGAGAACAGCGTGACCCCGACGAGGGCCAGCACCCCGAGTCGTGTCGCGCGACGGTCAATCGCCATGGTGCGAGTCTCGCGTGTTCGTCAGGGCGGTGGGCGGCGCGTCAGGCATCGGTCAGCACCTTCCACTCGGGCCGGCCGAGTTTGAGCGCCCAGCGGCTGATCGGCACGAGTGCGATGCTGAGGATCGCGGCGGCGACGGCCACCACGGGCACGATCGTCCACATCTCGGGCACGAAGGCGTCCTGTTCGCCGATGAAGCGGCGCACCACGGGAACCCCGGCCTCTCCCACCCCGGCGCCGACCCCGACGAAGATCGCCGCGAGCCACCAGGTGGTGTCGATGCGGATCACGTCGACCCAGCCGGCGACCGCCCCGGCGAGGCCCATCGTGATCGCCGAGGAACCCAACGGCGACCCGACCGACAGATCGAACATGATGCCGAGCACGAAACCGGTGATCGCCCCCCGCTCGGGCCCGCCGGCGGCACCGGCCGACGCGGCGAACGCCAGGACGACCTGCACGATGACGCCGAACGGCTGGAGTTCGACGAACAACGTCTTCTGGAGCGCCAGCAGCATCATCCCGATCGGGATGACGCGCGTCAACGAACTCGTGAGCAGCTCTGCGATCATCGGAGTTCGGTCGGCGGCTGATACAGGATCACCGACAGGAAGCTGAGTCGCCCGAGATCGACGTTGAGCTCGATCTCCAACTCGAGGCCCGCCGTGCCCGGGTTCTCGATCACGTTCGCGACCGTGCCGACCGGAATGCCGGGGGGCGCCAGGCTGAGGCTGCCGCCCGACGTCAACACCTG
>CAXAWD010000079.1:0-11448 GCA_963972325.1 uncultured Acidimicrobiaceae bacterium | reverse complement strand
CAACCCCATCGACCGCTGCCGCGTGATCGAGTTCGACATGGACGACGGCCCGTTCGCGGGTCAGACCGGGTCGATCGAGGAGGCCACACTCGACGGGTTCCTCCGGGTGGGCGACGACATCCTCGTCATCTCGTACGAGGTCGGCGACGGCGACACCGCGTTCGCGTTCTACGACTACCAGCGCGGCGGGACGATGATCTGGCTGCTGGCGCTGTTCGTCGTGGCCGTGCTCCTGCTCGGCCGATGGCGGGGTGTCGGCGCGATCGGCGGGTTGGCGTTCAGCCTGCTCGTCATCGTCATGTTCACCCTGCCAGCGATCCTCGACGGCACGAACGCCCTCGTCGTCGCGCTCGTCACGGCGTCGGCGATCGCGTTCGCCGCGCTGTTCCTCGCGCACGGCATCGGACTCGCCACCGCGGTCGCGCTCGTCTCGACGTTCGCCAGCCTGGCCATCACGGCGGTGCTCGCGTGGACCTTCGTGGGCGCCACCAACCTGACCGGCCTGTCCGACGAGACGAGCGTCATGCTCGGCGGCCTGGCCGCCGGCATCGACGCCCGCGGCATCCTGCTGGCCGGCATCGTGATCGGCGCCCTCGGCGTGCTCGACGACGTCACCGTCACCCAGGTGTCGGCCGTCTGGGAACTCAAGCGGGTCCAGCCGGAACTGACCACGGCCGAACTGGTTCGCCCCGCACTGCGGATCGGGCGGGACCACATCTCGTCCACCGTGAACACCCTGTTCCTCGCCTACGCCGGTGCTGCCCTCCCCCTCCTCCTCTTCTTCACCGAGGCCGGTCAGAGCGTGCGCGGAGTCGTCACCCGCGAGCTCGTCGCCACCGAGATCGTCCGTGCCCTGGTCGGCTCGATCGGGTTGGTGTCGGCCGTCCCGATCTCCACGTGGTTGGCCGCGGTCGTCGTCAGCGAACCGACACCGGCCACGTCCCCGGCCGTCACCGACTGAACCACCCACTCTCGGGCGACGCCGCCACTACGAACGGGCGTGGCGGGTGGCGAGGCGGAGCTTGTCGAGCAGACCGGCGACGCCGCCGGGGGCGAACAGCACCAGCAGGATGAACAGCACCCCGAGCACGAACAACGGTTCCGACACGGTTCGTTCGATCCAGTCGGGCAACCCGCCGAGCGTGCCCGACGTACCGAGCGCGTTGAGTCGCAGCGTCAGCAGCCCGTAGATCAGACCGCCGAGTGCGGCACCCCACAGGCGCCCGGCACCGCCGATGACCACCATGATCAGGAGCGCGAGCGTGAAGTCGGCCGACGCCACCGACGGCGACGCACCACGGGCCAACACGAGGAACACCGACCCGCCGAAACCGGCCAGGGCACCGCCGAGCGTGAACGACACGAGCTTGAACCGGTACGGCACCAGCCCGATCAGTTCGACGCGGTCTTCGTTCTCGCGGATGGCCTGCCACGTTCGACCCGCGTGCGAACCGGCGACGAACCGCGACACGAGGTAGACGGCGACGGCGTACACGAGCGCGAGCCAGTACACCCACCGCAGGTTGGCGACACCGCGCAGCAGATCGGGCAGTTCGCTGCTCACGATCGCGAGCCCCTCCTCACCGCCGGTGATGTGGAGCGGGTCGGACAGCAGGAAGAACGTGAGCGCCTCGGCGAACGCGAGCGTGACCATCGCGAACGCGATCCCTCGCACCCGCAAGGCGATCGCCCCGATCAACGCTGCCGAGGTCGTCGTGGCCACCACGGCGACCACCGACGCCAACACGAACGGCAATCCGGCCCGATCCATCAGCAGGTTCGTTCCGTACACACCGAACGCGAAGAACATGGCGTGGCCGAGCGACAGCAACCCCGTGTAGCCGAACACGAGGTCGTACGACATCGCGACCCCGACGTAGACCAAAGCGATGCCGAGCACCTGGAGCGACCCCGGACTGGATGCCACACCGGGCAGCAGGGCCGGCACGTTCACGTCGATGAACGGCATCACCGCGAACAGTGCGACGACCATCAGACCGATGATCTGCCCGGGGCCGAGGCGGCGTCGAACGCCGCCGACCCGGGTGGGTGTGGCCGGGGTCTGGTCGACCTGATCCGAGACCGGGGCCGTCATCGCGCCACCCTCCCGAGCAGCCCCTGTGGGCGGACGAGCAGGACGACGGCGAGCAGCGCCACCACGGCGATGTCACCCAACCCGACGGCGACGTAGTAGTTCACGAACTGCTGCGTCATCGCCACCAGCACCGCCGCGACTGCGGTGCCGGTGATCGACCCCAACCCGCCGATCACCACGACGATGATGCCGAAGATCAACTGTCCACTGCCGAGCCCGGGTGTGACCCCGTTGAAGTAGACGGCACCGAGCGCCCCACCGACAGCGGCGAGCAGCCCACCGATCGCGAAGACGAGCGTGAAGCTGCGTCCGACGTCGATCCCGAGCGCCGACACCATGTTCCGGTTCTCGACGCCGGCCCGGATGATCAGCCCGTGCCGCGTGTACCGCAGGAACGCGAGGAGCCCGACGAGCAGCGTGATCGCCACACCGAGGATCAGCAACCGATCGTTCGGGATCCGGGCGCCGAAGATCTCCACCGTGTCGGTGAACCATGCGGGCTGGACGATGTACTTCGGCTCGAACGTGAAGATGCCGCCCAGCAGCGACACGACCACGAACGACAGCCCGATCGTGATCAGGATCTGCGACAGGTGATTGCCGTAGTTGCGTGCGATCAGCAGCTTCTCCACCACGGCGCCGACCACGATGCCGACGACCGCCGCGGCGATCACCGCGACGAAGAACCGCAGCGTCAGCGGACCGATCACGGTCAGATGGTCCATGACCAACCAGCACGCGTAGCCGCCGATCCCGAAGAAGGCGCCGTGCGCGAGGTTCAGCACGTCCATCAGACCGAAGATGAGCGACAGGCCGGCCGCGAGCAGGAAGTACAGCCCGGCGAGGCCGAGCGCGGTGACGAAGATCAGGACGAACGTGCTCACGGCGCGCCTCCCGCAGCAGCGGCGACGCCCAGGAAGCGGTGTGCCAGCTCCGGGTCGTCGAACAGTTCGCTCATCGGTCCGCTGTGGGCCACACGACCCGAGTCGAGCACGACGATGTCGGTCGCCAGGCGCCGTGCGACCTGGAGGTTCTGCTCGACGAGCAGGATCGTGGTGTCGGCCGCCGCCCGCTCGAGGGCGGCGACGACTTCGTTGACGACGATCGGTGCGAGACCCTTGCTCGGTTCGTCGATCAGGAGCAACCGGTTCGGATTGAGCAGCGCGCGGGCGATCGCGACCATCTGCTGCTGACCGCCCGACAGCGTGCCCGCACGCTGTTCACGGCGGTCGTGCAGCTCGGGGAACAGCTCGTGGACCAGGTCGAGACGGCTCTCCGCTTCCGGCGTACGCATCGCGAGTCGCAGGTTCTCGGTGACGGTCAACTGCCCGAACACTTCACGATCCTCCGGCACGTACCCGATGCTCTGCTGCACGATGCGGTGCGTCGACATGCCGAGCAACTCGACCCCGTCGAACGCCACCGACCCGGTACCCGGGAGCAGCCCGAGCATCGTCAACAACGTCGTGGTCTTGCCGGCGCCGTTGCGGCCGAGCAGCGCGGTGACCCGGTTGGGCAGCACGTCGAACGACACCCCGTCGAGAATGTGTGCACCGGCCCGATGCACGTCGAGGTCACGCACTTCGACGAGTGGCCGGGTGGCGGCCGTCACGGTGGCGGCCGTCACGGCGTCGGACGTCACAGTTCGGCTCCGAGGTACGCACTCTGCACCGTCGGATCGGCCATCACCACGTCGGGTGTGTCGCACACCAGGAGTTGGCCGTGGTGCATCACCGCGATGCGGTCGGACATGTCGGTGACGAGCTCCATACGGTGCTCGACCATCACGACGGTTCGCCCACGAGCATGGACGGCTCGGACCACGTCGACCAGCGGTTGGACCTCTTCGGCACTGACGCCGGCGGTGGGCTCGTCGAGCAGCAGCACCTGCGGGTCGGAGCACAGCACGACCGCGATCTCCAGCTTGCGTTTGTCGCCGTGGTTGAGCCCGGCGACCGGCTCGGCCGACCGGGCGTCGAGGCCCACCTCGGCCAGCATCTCATGGGCCCGAGCGGTGGCCGCGTCGCGAGCGGACGGTCGGCGCCACAACGACCCGGAACCACCGAGTGCCGCCTGAGCCGCGAGCCGTGCGTTCTCGTGGACCGTGAGCCCCGGGAACAAGCTGGACGTCTGGAACGTCCGGCCCATTCCTCGCCGCGTCCGCAGCGCCGGTCGCATCGTGGTCACGTCGTGCCCACCGAACTCGATCAGCCCGCCGGTCGGCGTGTGCACTCCGGAGAGCAGGTTGATGATCGTCGACTTGCCGGCGCCGTTCGGGCCGATGATCGACATGAACTCGCCGGCGCGCACGTCGAGTTCGACGTCGCGCACGATGGTGAAGCCACCCACCTGCCAGGTCAGCCCGGTGGTGCGCAACACGATGTCGTGCGCACCACCGGACCGATCTCCCGCCAGGACGTGGCCGGTGGCACCGATGGCCATCAGCTGGTCCTCGTTCCCGTCAGCGTCGACTCACTGCTCGGGCGGGGCGACCGCCGCGGGATCGATGATCTCGATCAGCTCGGCCTCGAACGCACCGGGCTCGCCGACGAGCGTGACGGTGAACATCGGTTGCAGCATCGCGTGGTCGGAGGCCCGGATCTCCTGGGCGCCCTTCGGGCCGTCGAAGCTCCAACCTTCGAGCGCCGCGATCATGCCGGCAACGTCATCGGCCTCGGCCGACTCGAGTGCCTGCACGATCATCTGCGCCGTGACGAACCCGTCCGGGGTGAACAGGTCGGGCTGGGCCACCGCCGCGTCGAGTGCGTCGTTGACCGGGTTGTCGAGCGTGCCGGGCGCGTAGTGCGACAGGAACTTGATGTTCGTCGGGTCGGCACCGTACGCGGAGTACGAAGCGACGTCGCCGAGGCCGGTCGTGACCGTGGTCGACTCGAAGACACCCTGCTGGGTCAGCGCCTGCCACATGGCGGCGGTGGTCTCACCGGCCCAGGCGACGAAGAGCAGGTCGGGTGCGGCGTCGAGGATCTGTTGGGCGTTCGGCGTGAACTCGGTCGTCGTCGCCGGCACCAGCAGGCTCTCGACGTCGGCACCGGCGCCGCCGAGCACGGCCTCGACCGCGGCGACGTTGCCTTCGCCGAAGGCGCCGTCCTGGGCGAACACGAGCACCTTCGAGCCCTCGACCGAGTCGAGCAGCTGCGAGGCGGTTGCGACGTCCTGGTACGTCTGGCGTCCGGCGCGGAACGTGTTGCCGTTGATACCGGTGATGCCGTCGGTGGCTGCCGGACCCGAGATGTAGAGAATGTCGTTCTCCTCGGCGAACGGCGCGAGCTGGAGCGCGACGCCCGACGACACCGATCCGGCGAGGATCGACACACCGCGACCGACGAGGTCGGTGGCGGCCGAGATGGCCTTCTCGGGCTCGGCACCGTCGTCGACGATCTCGAGCTCGATCGGATGGCCGTTCACCGTGCGGGTTCCGTCGGTCGCGTAGTCGAGCCCTGCCTCCAGGCCCTCGAGGTAGGTGTTGCCGTACACCGACAGCGGGCCGCTCGTCGACGTGATGATGCCCACGACGATCGGATCACCCGCCGGTTCGTCGGCGTCGTCGGACGACTCGGCCGGTTCCGACTCGGTCGCGTCGTCCGAGCCGGAGTCGTCGGCGGTCGGCTCGTCACCGGCCGTGTCGTCACCGGCCGTGTCGTCGGCCGCCGTGTCGTCCGCCTCGGCGGTCGCCGGCTCGGCGTCGTCGGCGTCGTCGTCATCGCCACCGCAGGATGCGGCGACGAGTGCGAGCGCTCCGACGATCGCGGCGACACGTGCGGTGCGCCGGCGTGGGCAAGAAGTGCTGGTGAGCATGATGCGAGTTCCCCCTGCTGTTGATTCGGTGGTGACCGATCGCGGATTCCCCGTCCGAACGATCGTTCGGATGGCAGCGTAGGCAGCCGGATGCGGTATTGTCAATGCGGATGGGGAACGACTGGGGAAGAACGATGTATTCAACGAGCGCGAACGTCCAAACGATCGTTCGGATTGGACTGGTGCCTGAATGACCAACCAGCCTGAGCGCCGACTCGCATCGCGCTCGATCGACCTGCCCCCGACCGTGTCGCCCGACGGCACCCGCGGGATCCTGCTGAACTGCGCACTCAACCTGTTCGCCGAGCACGGGTTCGCGGGCGCCTCGATCCGCGACATCGCGTCCGCCGCCGGCGTGCAGCCCGCAACCCTGTACGGCCACTTCCCGTCGAAGGAGCAGATCCTCGCCGAGATCGTCGAGGCGGCGCACGCCGAACACCATCGACGCCTCGCCGCCGCCGTGCTCGAGAGCGGCGCCGACCCGATCGACCAGCTCACCGCCGTCGTCCGCGAGCACGTGATGGTGCACGCCGGATACCCGATGCTCACAGTGGTCGCCAACGCCGAACTCCACGCCTTGTCGCCCGAGTTGGGGCGCGCCGCCCGCGACTACCGCTCCCGCAGCGAGCAGCTGATCGGCGACGTCATCGAGCGCGGCACCGAACTCGGCATCTTCGAACCGATCGACACCTGGCTCGCGCTCGCCGCCATCGGAGCGATGGGCATCCGCGTCGCCAACTGGTACACGGCCGACTTCCCGACGCCGGCCGAGCAGGTGGCCGACACCTACGCCATGTACGCCTGCCGCATCGTCGGCGTCACGTCACCGGCGCCTCGGTGAGCGCCACCTCCGCCCGACCGGGCGCTCCGGCCCGTTCGATCGACGTCCGGGTCGACGGAGGCACCCTCCACGCACTGGTCTGGGGCTCGTCGCCGCACACGCTCGTCTGCCTGCACGGGGTCACCGCCTCGGCGGTGTCGTTCCAAGCCCTCGCCGATCGCCTCGCCGACCGATTCACACTGGTCGCCCCCGACCTGCGCGGGCGCGGACGCAGCGCCCATCTCCCCGGTCCGTACGGCATGGCGGCGCACGCCGCCGACGTGATCGCCACACTCGACCACCTCGGCGTGCCCGACGCCGCTCTGCTCGGCCATTCGATGGGCGGCTACGTCGCCGTCCAGACCGCCGTACTCCGCCCCGACCGTGTCGAACGACTCCATCTGATCGACGGCGGACTGCCACTCGAGGTTCCCGACGGGCTGGACCCCGACGCGGTGGTCGCGGCTGTGCTCGGGCCGGCGCTCGACCGGCTCCGTCGGACGTTCCCGTCTCGCGACGCCTACCTCGAGTTCTGGCGCGTGCATCCCGCGTTCGCCGACGAGCCCTGGACCTCCTACCTCGACGCCTACTTCGACGCCGATCTCACCGGTACCACACCCCTACTCCGCTCGAGAGTGTCCGAGGACGCCGTGATGGCCGACGGCCGCGACCAACTCGTCAACACCGATCTGCTCCGACTGACCGAACTCGACCATCCGGTCTCGCTGGTCAGGGCGCCGCGCAACCTCCTCGACGAACCCACTCCGCTGTTCCCCGACCCGGTCGTCGAACAGACCCGCAAGCACCTCACCCAGCTCGTCGACCGAGTCGTCCCCGACGTCAACCACTACACGCTGCTGCTCTCCCCCAGAGGCGCCGACGCCATCGCCGCCTCGGTCCTCGACGCCGTCTGACGCCCTAGGGTGCACGGAGCGGCCGGCCGCACGGGTTTGCCGCCGACGATCGGAAGGGGTGCATCGTGTGTTTCTCCGCCGAGGCCGACCTGGTCGGTGGTGTCGTCATCGGCGCGATCGGCATCGACGTGCTGCGGCACGTCGACGGCAGGTTGCGCTACGCCCCGTTGGCCTCGATGCCGCTACTGTTCGCCGCCCATCAACTCGACGAGGCGTTCGTCTGGTGGTGGCTGCACGGTGACGTGCCGACCGGCGTCGGCCGAGTCGCCACCTGGATCTATCTGCTGTTCGCGTTCGTGATCCTGCCGACGCTCGTACCGATCGCGATCCTCGTGCTCGAACCTCCGGGCCGACGCCGGGCGATCATCCTGCCCTTCGTCGCGCTCGGCGTGATCGTGTCGATCATCCTGCTCGCAGCGATGATTCGCGGTCCGGTGAACGCCGAACTCGGTTCGCACTACATCGCCTATTCGACCGACCTGCGCGCCGACTTCCTCGTCGTCGGGCTGTACGTGGTGGCCACGTGCGGCTCGTTGATCTTCTCCGGCATCAGACCGATCGCCGTGTTCGGTGTCGTGAACCTGATCGTCGTCGCCCTGCTCGCCCGAGCGACGCTCGACGGTTTCGCCTCCCTCTGGTGCGCGTGGGCGGCGATCAGCAGTGCCGCGTTCGCACTGCACCTGCGCTTCGGCCCTCCACGCCCGGTCCGGCTGCGCCCCGACGCCGCCGCGCGCTGACCGAGCGACCGACCGCCGTTCGGCACGGCACGGCACGGCACGGCACCGCACGGCACGGCACGGCACGGCACGGCACGGCACGGCCAATTTGCACGCACTTGTCCTGGCGCGTCGGAACCTTCGCGCAGCGTTCGTATCTCGGCGCGGCGCCCGCGCTCTCTGTGAGTGCCCGGACCGACCGGACCGGACCCCGGTGGTCCGAACGACGAGCGAGAGGTGCCCAGATGAGCCTCACCGATGTCCACGACGTGTTCGCCGCGATCCACGAGGACGGACTCGACGACCTGCTGCGCCGATTCTTCGGCGCACGACCCAAGTACCTGAACTACGGCTCCCCCGGATTCGTGGCCGGAACGACGGTCAACGCCACCCAGATGCCGGCGATCCAGTTCCCCGGCGTGCCCGGCGGTATCGACTGGACCGTCAGGATCGAGCGGCCGCGTGTCGATGCGCATCCGCAGTCGGCCGGCCTGCCGCCCGAACTCGATCCGCTCGGACCGCAGCGGGTCTCGATCCGCACGGTCGTCGAGATCTGCGTGGCGTGCACCGGCAGACGTGACGACGAACCCGACCCCGATCGACCCGACGACCCCACCCACGGGAAACCACACCAGGACGATCCGGACCGTCCGGTCGGCAAAGACCTGCGGCCGGTCTGCTTCAAGGTCGAGGTCTTCGCGATCGCTCACGCCGAGCGAACCTCCTCCCCCACCGGCGACGCCCTCCGGCTCGTGGTCGACGCGATCGAACTCGTCGACCTCGAACCGAACGAACTCGAATCGGTCGTCGAGTGTCTCCTGTTGCAGATCCTCCGAGCGGTCCTCGCCTCGGTCCGTCTGCCGTTGACGGCACTCCGCGCCGGCGCCTTCGAGTTGGTCCCGACGGCCGGGCCGCTCGTCCAGGACGACCAGATCGAGATGTTCGGCAACGTCTGATCGCCGAACCGACACGAACCCGACCGACCTTCCACTGCTCACGACCCAACGCTTCCCGACCCGAGAGGAACCCATCATGGACATCACCGCTGCCATCGACGAACCGGCCGCCGACGACCTACTCGACACAGCGATCGGCCTCGTCACGATCCCACCGGCGACCGGCTCCGGCGCGCTGGGCCCCTTCGTCGCCTCGTACAACGCCTCGGGGGCCCTGTCGCCCGGCGACGTCGACCTCATCGCACCGGCGACGATCCGGATCGACGACTTCCGACTCGACTGGAACCTGTCGTTCTCGTTCGGGATCGACCTGTCGACGTTCCTCCCCGACTTCTGCCTCCCGCGGGTCTGCGTCAACATCCCGTGCGTCGGCCGGGTCTGCACGCCGCGGGTCTGCGTCGACTGGCCGACCGTCAGCGTGCCGGTCTCGTTCTCCGACTTCGTCGAGGTGACGGCCGACTTCGGCATCAGCATCACCGAGAGCGGCGGGGTCTGGAAGGTCGAGGCCGTCGTCCAGGGGGTGCCCAACCTCCAGTTCGGCGCCACGACCGCGGCGCTGCTGGCCGCCATCTCGCTCGCCGTGACACCCATCCTGCTCGCGATCCCGTTCGCCGGCCCGTTCCTCGCGGTCGCGGTCAACGCGATTCTGGTGGCGATCGGGATCGCCGGGATCACCGGCTTCCTCGGTCCGATCCTCTCCCCGTTCGTCAGCGGGCTCCGTATCCCGATCTACGAACAGGCGAAGAACTTCGAGGCCATCCCCGCCGCCGGCGCCACCGATCCGGCCGTGTTCGTGACGATCGACGACGTCCGAGCGGAGATCACATCCACCGACGAAGACGAACTCGTCCTCGCCATCGACATTTCCTGACCTGCATCCGAGGAGGAAGCATCATGATCAGCAACACACTCGACAGTCGAGCCCTCGGGTTCGGCGACTGCTACGGCCAGCGCTTCATGAAGCCCGGCACCTACCGCTACGACGTCGTCTCCGCCGGCGGCGGCTCGCTCGTCACCGAGCACCCGTACACGATCGAGGTCGCGGAGGCGAAGGGCGAGGCGACGATGAAGCAGCACGACGTCATGCTGACGACCAAGGAGCGCCGCTTCGTCGCCGACACCGAGGTGCTCACGATCAACGAGGGCGACCTCGTGCTGTGGGCGTGCGCCGACCCGAACGCCCACGCGTTCGAGGTGAGCGGGGACCAGGCGTTCTTCGGCAACGCAGCACTCACGAACGAGTGCGGCTACAGCCACGCCTTCGGCACCCCCGGACGGCATCACTGGGTCGACGCACTCGGCGGGCCGGCGGAGGGCGTCGTCAGCGTCAAGGAGGTTCGGTGCTCGACCCCGGCCGAACTCGCCTCGTGGCGGAAACGACTGAGCCGCGGCACGCTGGTGATGATCAACGACGGCAAGGTCGAACCCGCCGAGATCAACGTCGTGGTCGGCCAGCGTGTGTTCTTCGCGGTGGTGTCGACCGAGCCGATGACGATCACCGACTCGAACCTCGTCGGAGCCTGCCGGGGCGACTGACACCGACCGGGCCCGATCCGCACCCGTCGGGGCCGGATCCGATCGTCACCGCCGGCCGGTCGGGTCGGGGATCGAGGCGATCAGCCGTTTGGTGTAGTCGTGCTGTGGGTCGCCGCAGACCTGCTCGGCCTCGCCGCGTTCGACCACCTCGCCGATACGGGCAACCGCATGACGTGGGGGCGGCTGCGGCTGACGCGGCGCAACGCCTGAACTCGCCACACGGGCGCAGTACGGTCGCCGCATGAGCATCGAGGCGATCGCTGCACGCAAGCTGGTCAAGACGTTCGGTCGGACCCGGGCCCTCGACGAACTCGACCTGTCGGTCGCCACCGGCGAGGTCCACGGGTTCCTCGGCCCCAACGGGTCGGGCAAGTCGACCACGATCCGGGTGCTGCTCGGCCTGCTGCGCCCCGACAGCGGCGTCGCCACCCTGCTCGGCGGCGACCCGTGGGCCGACGCTGTCGAACTCCATCGCCGCCTGGCGTACGTGCCGGGCGACGTCACGCTGTGGCCGAAGCTGTCGGGCGGCGAGATCATCGACCTGTTCGCCCGGCTCCGCGGCACCACCAACGAGGCCAAGCGCGATGACCTGATC
>CAXAWD010000078.1:0-11655 GCA_963972325.1 uncultured Acidimicrobiaceae bacterium | reverse complement strand
TACATCAACTGCTTCACGGCCGGCCCGGCGGGCATGCGCCGTGCGCGACTGCCGATGGTGCTCCCGGACGAGGAATCCTGTGTGAAGGCAGCGCTGTCGATGTGCGGCCGCGGACCGGCCGAACCCAAGCGGGTGGTCCGGATCGAGAGCACCCTCCATCTGACGACCTGCCGGGTCAGCGAGGCACTGCTGCCCTGACCGGCTGAGATAACTCCGGTATTCGCTCAAACCCTCGCGAAGTCGCTCAAGATCGTGCGCGTTCGGCCGATGGGCAGGAATGCCACGACCACACGGGTTCGCCCGGGCATGTCGCGTTGACCGCGCACGCCTTCACTCCTGCCCGCGCGACCGGGGCACCACCCTGATCGAGATCCTGATCGCGATCGTGCTGATCGGTGGGGTGGTCGCAGGCACGATGGCGACCCTCCGAGCCACGACGCTCGCCGGAACGGTCCACCGAGATCACTCCAACGCCCACGGTTGGCTCCAGTCGGCCTCCGACATCCTGTACGCCGCCCCGAAGGTTGCCTGTGACACGTCGTTGCCGAACAACGGCGAAGCCACGGTTCGAGCCGCGTACGAAGCGGTCGTCGACGGCGTGCCCAACCCTCAGAACTGGCAGGACTGGCAGATCCGGGTCGTCGGGCCGGTGCAGTTCTGGAACTCCGGCAACATCGACGCCGATCCCGACATCGAGTTCTTCTTCGGCAGCGATTGCGACCCGAGTCTGTCGCTGCAGCTGATCGAGTTGGAGGTTCGCAGTACCAACAACCGGATCATCGAATCGGTGGAGATCGTCAAGTGACCACGACGACGAACGACCGCGGTTTCACCCTCTCGGAGGTGCTGATCGCCGTCACCCTGATGGCGTTGCTCGCCTCCGTCGTGACGATGGCGATCATCACGAGCATCCGCACGGCCCCGAACGTCGCCAGCAGAGCCGACAGCTCGATCGCCGTCCAGGGCATCACCACCTTCCTGCCGCCCGATGTGGACTCGACGGAGCCGGGCGAGTTCGACACCGCGTCCGGCACGCCGTCCGGATGCAGCGGCACCGATGCCGGCACCAACGTCGTCCACATGACCTGGCACGAGGAGTTCGCCGGATCCAACACGACCTTCGTCGCCAACTACCGCTACGTGCCCGACGGCGATGGCGGCTACATCCAGCGGGTGACCTGCTCGGGTCAACTCACCCTCGGCACCCGCACGGTGATGAACATGACGGCCAGGCTGAGCTCGACGTTGCCCATCGTCGATCTGTACGACAGCAACGGCGACGGTGACATCGACCAGCTCAAGATCACGATCGAGACGTACTCGGGCGATGTCGTCTACATCGACGCCGCGTCGAAGAACCCCGCGGAGACGTTGCCCCCGAACGTGACCAATCCGACCACGACCACCACCTCGACCACCACGACCACCAGCACCACGATCGCCAACGCCGCACCGGTGGCCAACGCGACGACCTGGACCGTGAATGCGAGCGTGCTCAGCTCGATGACCCTCGACGCCTCCGACGCCGACGGAACGATCGTGTCGTCGACGATCGGTTCGCTCCCCGGCGGATGGTCCGCCGTCACGAACGGCACGGCCGTCGACATCGTCGCCAACGACGCACCGGGTACCTACTCCCTGACGTACAGCGTCACCGACGACGACGGCGCGACCTCCAACTCCACACTGACCGTGAACATCACGGCAGCGGCAACGACCACCACGACCTCGACGACCACCACGTCCACCACGACGACGACCACGACGACGACGTTGCCGCCGTGCGTCGTCTCCGGGGTCTCGGTCAGCCCCAGCTCGGTCAAACAGAAGTTCAAGAGCACACCCAGCAAGCTGGTCGAGGACGTGGACGTCCTCGTCACGGTGTCGGGTGGGTACTGCGTCGGCCTGACCCTGCAGTACGACACCGGTGCCCCGAACGGTCAGTTCGTGCAGAACCTCGGCAATGCCGCTCCGTACGACGCCACCTTGTACGGCCACCCCCACGGCACCGAACTCTGGGCCCTCGGCTCCCACACACTCGAAATTCGCGACGGATTCGACAACCTCCTCGCCACGACCACCCTGACGGTGAACCCCCGATGAGCACTTCACGCCTCCACGACGACCCAGCCCGGCGCCGACATGACGACGGGGCGATCCTGCCGCTCGTGCTCGTCATGACCGTCGTGATCGCCGTGGTGGTCACGTCGCTGGCCACCTACGTGTCGACCAGCCTTCGCTACGGCGAGGTCGTCGAGGAACGTGCCGACCGGCTCGCCGCGGCCGATGGTGGTCTTCGCTACGCGATCGAGCGGCTCGGCAACTCGGCGTATGCGGGTTGTCTGAGCAACCTCGGCACGACGGGGTACACGATCGACTTCCCGGTACAGGTCAACGGCGCCGACGTCACCTGCACGAAGGGCAGCAACAGCATCGGCGACATCAAGGCGTGGGCGATCGTCGTCACCGGCGAAGGTGTCCCCAACGGTCAGTGGCTTTGGCGGAGTCAGTCCGGCGGCGGCAAGACCAAACTGCTCGGCGGACCCGTGTGGATCACCGACCCGGGGCGTTCCGACCTCAAGTCGCCGGTCGAGATCGAGGACGGCGACATCTGGTACTACCGTCCCGACTGCGAGAACCCCTCACCGGCGCTCACGCTCGAATCCAACCTGTCGTTCTCGCCCGAGTACCGCGGCACGATCTGCGTGGAGAGTACGTGGGACCAGGTGTACACGGAGCCGACCGTCGGCTCGTTCCCCGGCGCCTCGGACGCCGCCGGAACCAACCCGGCCCCCACGATGGACGGCAGCTGCACGGTGTTCTCACCCGGTCGCTACACGTCGATGCCGGCACTCGGATCGAACACGTACTTCAAGAGTGGCAACTACTACTTCCACAACGTCACCTTCGCGGTCACCAACAGCGTGGTCACGGCCGGTTGGCCCGACTACAACGCCTACGGCGATCAACAGTTCGTCGCCAACGCACCGTGTGATGCCGCGATGTCGGCCGACAGCACGTCGCCGGGAGCCACACCGGGTGCCACGTTCTACCTCGGGGGCTCCAGCAAGATCGAGATCGGCAACAAGGGCAGTCTCGAGATCCTGCGTCGGCTGCAGGGCGACTCGCTCGTGAGCGTCCACGCGCTCGGGACCAGCGACGCCGATCAGGCCGCCAGCACCCTCGGCTACAACGACAACGTCATCTGGACGAAGTCCGGCAACAACAGCGACCTTGCGATGCACGGCCTGATCTGGGCACCGGACGCCCAGCTCGAGTTCGGCAACGTCACCAACTCCGCCAACGGCCAGCTCCTCGGTGGCGCCGTCGTGTCACGGATCGTGCTCCAAGCCTCTGCGTCGGCGTCGTCGTTCATCATTCGGGTGGAGACCTCGCCGATCGCGTTCGAACTCCGCCTCGACTCGACGGCGACGCTCAACGGCCAGTCGACCACGATGACCGCGGTCGTACAGGTCGACGACCAGGGGACGACCGCCGTCCGGTCACTGCGCGTGCGCGAGTAGTCGCTCAGTCGCCGGGCTCGAAGCCCAGGTCACGGGCGGTGAGCAGCGGGGCGTACGGCACCCCGGCTTCGGCGCACATCGCGGCACAGGTGTCGCCGCGATCGACGATCAGCGACACGAGCACGGGCACCGCACCGAATTCACGAACCACCTCGACCGCCTCCATCAACGACGTCCCGCGCGTCACCGTGTCTTCGGTGATCACGACACGGTCGCCCGGCACGATCGCCCCGGCGAGGCGGCCCATCACGCCGTGATCCTTCGCCTCCTTGCGAACACTGAAGCTGCGCAGGTCGCGTCCACGGGTGGCAGCGACAGCCGCGACGCCGAACGCCACGGGGTCGGCACCCATCGTGAGTCCGCCGATTGCCGTGGCATCGTCGGGGATCACCTCGAGCATCGCGTCGGCGACGAGCACGATCCCGTCGGGTCGACACGCGGTCTGCTTCGTGTCGAGGAACCACGAGGACGTCGCGCCCGACTTGAGAGTGAACTCACCACGCTTCACCGAGTGTTCCAGGACATGAGCCCGGAGGGCCTCGAGAGTCGGCGACAGGGCGGGGAGTTCGGTCATCGTGTCGCACGCTAGCCCCGGCATCCGAGCGGGCGGTAGCGTCGCCGCCATGGAACTGGGCGACATCCGCATCTTCACCGAGCCGCAGCAAGGCGCCACCTACGACGACCTCCTCGCGGTCGCTCAGCGCACGGAGCACTGCGGCTTCGGTGCGTTCTTCCGCAGTGACCACTACCTGAGCATGGGTGACGGCGACGGCCTGCCCGGGCCGACCGACGCCTGGGTGACGCTCGGCGCCATCGCCCGGGAGACGTCGACGATCCGGCTCGGCACCCTGGTCACCGCCGCCACGTTCCGACTGCCCGGGCCGTTGGCGATCTCGGTGGCACAGGTCGATCAGATGTCGAACGGTCGGGTCGAACTCGGTATCGGCGCCGGGTGGTACCAGCAGGAGCACGAGGCGTACGGCATCCCGTTCCCGGAGCTCGGCGACCGCTTCGACAACCTCGAGGAGCAGACCGCGATCATCCACGGGCTGTGGAACACGCCCGACGGCGAGACGTTCTCGTACGCCGGTGACGTCTGGCAGGTCACCGACTCACCGGCGCTGCCGAAGCCCGTGCAGGCCGGCGGGCCGCCGATCCTGATCGGTGGTGGCGGGCCGACGCGCACCCCACGTCTGGCTGCCCGCTACGCCGCAGAGTTCAACATGCCGTTCGTGTCGATCGACCGGTTCACCGGCCAGTGCGACAATGTGCGGCGGGCCTGCGAGACCGAGGGGCGCGACCCCGACAGCCTCGTGTACTCGATCGCGCTGGTGGCGTGTGTCGGCGCCGACGACGCAGAGGTCGACCGGCGCGCCGCCGCGCTCGGTCGCGAGCCCGACGAACTGCGTGAGAACGGGGTGGCGGGTACCCCCGACGAGGCCGCGGCGACGATGCAGCAGTGGGTCGATGCGGGCGCCGAACGGATCTACCTGCAGATCCTCGACCTCGCCGATCTCGACCATCTCGACCTGATCGCCGAGCAGGTCGCTCCGCAGCTCGCCTGAGCCGAGCAGCTGACGCAACCGCTCACGTCGGACGACGGACCCGGACGAGCACCTCTTGGGCATACGTCACGGCGTGCTGACCCGATGCATCGAACACGTGGCCGACCGCCAGTCCGCGTCCACCGGCGAAGTGGTGACACGTCACGTCGTGGAGGTGCCACTCGTCGGCGCGGACCGGCCGGTGGAACCACACGGTGTGGTCGAGGCTCACACCGGTCAGGTCGTCGCCGGCCGCACCCTCGACGTGTCGGAGGTACACCTGCCGCACCGCGTCGGTCGCCAGGTCGTCGGACAGGTATGCCAACCAGCACTGGTCGAGGAGTGAGCCGTGACCGTCATCGCGCGGGATCTGGTCGCGCACCTTCATCCACGCGGTGGTGCGTCCGGCTCCGGTCCGCTCGGCCGACGCGCCGACGTCGATCTCGACGGTGTGACGATGGAACCGCTCGGTGAACGACGTGTCGTCGACCGACTCGGCCGGTGACACGGTCGGTGCATCGACGGTTTGGATCTCCGCGGACTCCTCGGCGCGCTGGAACGAACACTCGGCGTTGAGGATCGCGCCGATCGCCTGCCGGGCGACGACCCGCCGAGTCGTGAAACTCCGACCGTTGCGGATGCGATCGACCTCGTAACGAACCGGTTCTGCGTGGTCACCCGGCCGGATGAAATAGGCACGAATCGAGTGCGGGAGATACTCGGGTTCGACCGAGTACGAAGCCGCACGCAACGCCTGGGCGACGACCTGGCCGCCGTACAGGCCGCCCCAGGGATAGCGAGGACCCTCCCCGACGAACGTGTCGGGGCCGTGTTGCTCGAGGACGAACATCCCGACACGATATTGGTGAATAGCGCTCTCGGCGTACACTTCTATACATGGCCACCAAGCGAGGACCCAAGGAAATGACCGACGAGCACAAGGCCGCGCTCGAGCGCGGCCGCGCCGAAGGCCGCATTGTGCGCGACTACCTCGAGGGGCTTCGCAACAGTAAGCCCAAACGGGGCCGGAAGCGCACGCCCGAATCGATCAATAGCCGTCTGCAGAAGATCGAAGAAGCGCTGGCCGATGCCACCGCAATCGAAGAGCTGCAGTTGATCCAGGAGCGGCGCGACCTGACCGCCGAACTCGAGCAGATGGATCAGGGTGTCGACCTGTCCGAGCTCGAGGAGGCATTCGTGGGTGTCGCGGCGGCATACGGCGAACGCAAGGGCATCTCGTACGGCTCGTGGCGCGAGGTCGGCGTGTCGGCCGCCACCCTCAAGCGAGCCGGCATCAGCCGCGGCGCCTGACGACGCTCACACGTTCCTGACCCGAGACGCGACAACGGGCCCCGCCTGACGGCGGGGCCCGTTGTCATGCTCCGTCGAAGCGGAGTCAGAGGTGAACGGTCAGTCCTCGGCGACGACCTCGATCGTGACCGGGAACGACACGGCGCTGTGGAGCGCTGCGGTGACCGTGTGCTGACCGAGCGTCTTGATCTGCTCGTCGTGGTGCAGGACCTTGCGGTCGAGCACGATGCCGGTCTGTTCCTCGATCGCGACGACGATGTCGGCGTTGGTGATCGAACCGAAGAGCTTGCCCTCGGCGCCGGCCTTGGCCGACACCTGGATGACCTTGGGCACGAGCGTGGACGCCACCGTGGTGGCTGCCTCGCGATCGCTCGCGTCCTTGAGGTCGCGGGCCCGGCGCATGCGGGCGGCCTGCGCCACCGCACCGTCGGTCGCCTTCATGGCGTGGCCCTTCGGGAACAGGAAGTTGCGGGCGTGGCCGTCGGCCACGTCGACGAGGTCACCGCGCTTGCCGAGACCATCGACGTCGTTGCGGAGAATCACCTGCATGATCAGCCCTCGCTCTCGTCGGTGGTGGCCTCGGCGGCGGCGCCGTCGGCAACGCTGGTGTCGGCCTCGGCAGCGGCGTTGCTGCCCTCGGTCTGGCTCTCACGGTTGTCGTCGCGGGGCGGACGACCGCCGTCACGGCCTCCGTCGCGATCGCGGCCACCGCGACCCGGACGGCCGGTGGAGGCGACACGCCGTGCGTACGGCAGCAGTGCCATTTCGCGAGCGATCTTGATCGCATTGGCGATCTCGAGCTGCTGCTGACGGTTGTTGCCGCTGACCCGCATGTTGCGGATCTTGGCGCGGTCGCTCATGAATCGGCTGAGCAGGTCGACGTCTTTGTAGTCGACGTATTCGACCTTCTCGATCACGAGCGGGCTGGTCTTCTTCTTGTACTTACGGGGATTTTCGGGCTTCCCGCGGCCGCGTTGTGGCTTCTTCGCCATGGTGTTTCAGGTCCTTCCAAGGACGATTCGGTCGGTGAACGACACGAAATCGAGGGTGCAGAATCGAGGGGTACGTATCAGAACGGCTCTTCGTCGCCGTAGACGGGGTCGGGGGCACGCTTGGGGGCGGCACCGCCGCCACCACCACCGGAGAAGCCGCCATCGCCGCTCGACCGCTCGGTGCGCTCGACTTGGGCCTGGGCCCAGCGGAGGCTCGGGCCGACCTCGTCGGCGACGACCTCGATGACCGAGCGCTTGTCGCCGTCTTGCGTCTCCCAGCTGCGCTGTTCGAGACGACCGGTGACGATCGCACGGGCACCCTTGGTCAGGGTGGCCGAGGCGTTCTCACCGAGCTCGCCCCAGCAGACGACGTTGAAGAACGACGTCTGCTCTTGCCATTCGCCGTTCTGCTGGTAGCGCCGGTTGACGGCGAGACCGAAGCTGGCGACGCCACGGCCACCGGTGGTGTACCGGAGCTCGGGGTCGCGGGTGAGGTTCCCGATCAGTGTGACGGTGTTGCTTGCCATGAGTGGCTCCCTTCGTGGTTCGACCCGACCGGAGTCAGGCCGAGACCGCCATGCCGCGGCGCTCGGCCTCGGCGTCGGGCAGTCGGATGAGCTTGTGGCGGACGACGTCGTCTGCGAGGCGGAGCTGACGCTCGAGCTCATCGAGGGCACCGCCGTCGGCGACGCACTCGACCACGAGGTAGTAGCCGGCTTCCTTCTTGTTGATCGGGTAAGCGAACGGGCGCTTGCCCCACCAGTCGGGCTTGCCGTGGATCGAACCCCCGGCCTTACCGATCTCGTCGACGACCAACTTGGTGTACGACTGGGCCTTGGGGTCATCGACGTCGCCGTCGATGATGACCATCAATTCATAAGCACGCTGCATGCGTGTGATCTCCCTTCGGACATGGGCGCCGGCATGGGATCACACCGGCGACCGACGGCCCCATCCGGATGATGGAGCAGGGTCATATGTCGGCGGGGAGTGTAGCGCCGCTTCGAAGTACATGCTCACGAGTGTGCACCAGGGGTGTCACAGCCGATCTCGTTCGCGCCGTCCTCACCGACCGTCGGGGTACGAGCCGAACAGGATCTCGCTGCCGATCGGTCGGAAGCCGCACGCGAGGAACGCCCGCAACGACGCCGAGTTTCCGGGCGCCACCTGGGCGAACACGAGCTCGCTCGCCGACACGTGGGCGAGGCCGCCGAGGATCAACGCTCGACCGGCACCGCGACCGCCGGCACCACCGGTCAGCTCGACCGAGAGCTCGGTGCGCCCCACGAGCCCCACGCCGACCGTGACGAGGCCGCTCTCGTCGCCGAACACGTTCACCGAATGCCGGTGGTGTCGCGCCCGCAGCACCCGCGGATGGTCGTCGTAGCGGTCGGTCTGCGGGAGCTGCTCGACCGACGAGCCACCGTGGCGGACGAGCACCGCGTCGTGCACGCCGATCTCGTTGTCGCCGGCGAGCGCCACCACGAAACGCGGGTCGCCCGCCCCGCCGTACGCGTCGACGCCTCGGAACAGTTCGTCGGCCGGGTCGCGGTGCGTGAGCACGAACGCATGGCCGGTGAACTCCACGATCGCCTCGGTGCCGGCGGCGTCGGGCGGTACCACCTCGAGCCGACCGTCGACCGGCGGGAACGACCCGTGGGACGCGGCGACGAGAGCCGCGGCGAGCGGGTGACCGTGGGACGTCGTCATCAGCGCGACACTACGGCGACGCGCCTGCGCGAGGACGGCTCGCTCGGGCCGGCCCGTTCTCGTATCGTCGGCCCGGTGACGATCGAGTTCCGCCGAGCAGGTCACCGCGGCGTCGCGCTCGCGTCGAAGGTGCTCGTGGGCGTCGTCGCGTCGCTGCTCGTGGGCACCGCGTGTGCCCCCGACCCGCCGGGCGCCGTGGTCGGCATCGTCGTCGACTCGTGCGGCCCGGGTCAGGGGGCCGGCAGCGGCATGATCGTGGCACCCGGCCTCGCCCTGACGGCAGCCCACGTCGTGGCCGGCGCCGACGGGATCGTCGTGCACCACGGCGACCGCGAGGCGGAGGCGACGGTCACCGGGTTCGACCCCGAGATGGACCTGGCGTACCTCTCGTTCGACCCCGTGCCGACGCCGGTGATGCCGGTCGACAGCAGCGAGGTCGAGGCCGGCGACACCGGGACCGCCTACGTGATGCGCGACGGCGCGGTCGTCCCGGTGCCGGTCACGATCCGGCGGCGGGTCGACATCCGAACCGAGGACATCTACATCCAGGGCGAGACGCTGCGTCCCGGCTTCGACCTGGATGCCGAAATCCGGTCGGGCGACTCGGGCGGTGCCGTGGTGGTCGACGGGCAGATCGTCGGCGTGATCTGGGCCCGCAGCAACCGGTTCGACCGACGCGCCTATGCGATCGACCCGGTCCGCGCCGGCGACCTCATCGGCGAACAGCGCCGAACGGGGCAGCTCGGTACCGACGTCGACATCGCCCGCTGCCACTGATCGCCGCTACCACCTATCGATCGCGGCCGCCGATCGTCAGGTCAGGTCGTCCGGATTCCAGAAACCCGGCAGCGGCGTCGACTGCCCGCCGGCATACGCCGCGAGCCGGACGAGCGCCTCGTCGTCGAACACGTCGATGATGTCGAACACGGCCTCGGGGCCCGCCGCCCGCACGGCCAGGTCGAACTCCGACCGGTGCTTCGGCAACGCCGAGGTCAACACCAGCACGCGCTCGCCGAGACCGCGCAGCGTGTGCGCCCGGCCGAGGGTTCGCCACACCGCGTCGATCGACGTCAGGCCACCGCGGTAGCGGACGAACGGGCCACCGACCTCGATCACCCATCGACCACCGGTGGCGTCCTCGACCACGTCGTGCACGACGAGCCCGCTGCCCTTCAGGCGCACACCCGGACCCGAACCCTCGGTGAACCCTGCGGTCGCGAGCACCTCGGCCACACGGTCCTTCGCGCCCGCCTGACGCGCCTCGTCGACCGCCACCGGCTCGCCCTCCTCCTCGACCCGCGCCTTGGCGAGTTCGACGTAGCCGGGGTCGAGGTCGTAGCCGACGAAGCGTCGTCCGAGCCGTGACGCGGCGACCAACGACGATCCGCTGCCCATGAACGGGTCGAGGACGAGGTCGTCGGCGTAGGTGTACAGCTCGATCAGCTTCTCGGGGAGCTCGACCGGGAACGGAGCCGGGTGACCCACCCGGCGAGCGCTCTCGGTGGGGGTCTGCCACACGTCGAGCGTCAGCGCCATGAAGTCCTCGGTGCTGATCGTCGGTTCGTGAGGCAGGTGCTGCTTCCGCCGCTGCTCGGGCGTGAGCGCCCGCTGGAAGCGGCCTTTGCTCGCCACGATCACCCGCTCGGTCACGTCGCGCAGCACCGGGTTGGACGGGCTGCGGAAGGACCCCCACGCGCACGAACCGCTCGCGCCGGCACCCTTCTGCCACACGATCTCGCCCCGCAGCAGCAGGCCGAGCCGGTCTTGCAGGATGTGGATGACGTCGGCCGCGAGGCTCCGGTACGGCTTGCGCCCCAGGTTGGCGACGTTGACCGCGATGCGGCCGCCGGGTTCGAGCACACGAACGCACTCGGCGAACACGTCGTGCAGCAGTTCGAGGTACTCGAGGTACGAGCTGGGCACGCCGTCGCGTTCCAACTCCTCCTCGTACTGCTTGCCGGCGAAGTACGGGGGCGAGGTGACGACGAGCGCCACCGACCCATCGTCGACGGTGGTCATGTCGCGAGCGTCGCCGACCACGAACGGTTCGGTGATCGGCTGCGGTGGGACCACGGTGGTGTCGTCGTCGAGCACCGGCGGCTCGAACCGGCCGTAGAACCCAGAGGCGTCGTGCGACTCGCGTCGGCTCACCCCGAAGTTGGACGTGGCGGTGCCACGAGCGCGCGCGTCCGTGGCGTCATCCGTCATCGCCCGCCAGGCTACGCGACCGATCGCGCTCCCCGCGCGACCACTTCGACGCTGCGCGCGCAGCCACCACACCGGTACTGAACGACGCCTGCAACAGGTAGCCGCCGGTCGGGGCTTCCCAGTCGATCATCTCACCGGCCACGAACGTACCGGGGCGGCGACGCAGCATGAGTCCGGCGTCGAGTTCGTCGAGCGAGATGCCACCCGCCGTCGAGATCGCCCGGTCGATCGGCATCATCGCGTCGACCGTGACCGGCACGTGCTTGACGAGTGCCGCCAACGCCTCGGGTTCGTCGGGCAGCTTCGGACCCGTCGTGTCGCGGAGCAGGTTGATGGCCACGAGGTCGAGACCGAGGGCCCGCCGCA
>CAXAWD010000077.1:0-11658 GCA_963972325.1 uncultured Acidimicrobiaceae bacterium | reverse complement strand
ACCGGTTCGGAGTTCGGGGCCCTCGACGAACTGACCGAACTCAGCGAGGCTGCGCACTTCACCTCCTGGATCGTCGACGAACTCGGCGAAGCGCTGGGCGACCGGGTGCTCGAGGTCGGCGCCGGGTTCGGCTCGATCTCCACCGAGATCGCCACCCGGCGCGCCTCGTGTCGCGTCACCGCGATCGAACCTGCTGCCAATGTGTTCCCCACCCTCGCCGAGCGGGCCGGAGCGCTCGCCAATCTCGACGTGGTGCAGATCACCTCGGGCGATCTTGCCGACCGGGACCCGGCTCCACGGTTCGACGGCATCGTCTACGTCAACGTCCTCGAACACATCGAAGACGACCTCGCCGAGTTGCGCACCGCTGCGCGCTTGCTCGACTCGGGCGGACGTGTCGGGTTGTTCGTCCCCGCCATGCCCGCGTTGTACGGCAGCCTCGACTACAAGTCTGGCCATTACCGGCGCTACACCGCCGATCAGCTCCGCACACTGCTCGAACGGGCCGGATACGTCGACATCGACGTGCGCCATCTCGACGTGCTCGGCATCGCGCCGTACTGGGTGATGTACCGGCTCCTCAACGTCGGCCGACTCGATCGGGTGTCGTCGACCGGGTACGACCGGGTGATCGTCCCGCTCAGTCGGGCGGTGCAGTACATCGTGCGCCGGCCACCGCGCGGCAAGAACCTCGTCGCGACGGCCCGTCTGGGCCCCTGATCAGTCGTCGGTGCGACGGGCGACGATCACGTCGGCCTCGTCGAACAGCAACTCGTACTGCCCGCCCGGTGCCACGAGCCCGGCCAGCAGATCTCGATGCTGTTCGCCCACCTGCTGACGATCGATGACGATGTAGTCGATCTCGCTCGGGTCGGGCAGCTTGTACGTGTCGTCATTGCCCCAATAGGCCGGCACCCACGGATTGGGCCAGTCGTAGATCTGTTCGCGATGCGACAGGTGCGGCCCGAGGGTGTAGGTGGCGGTGACCGACGCGTCGTCGGGCACGAACTCCAGCGCCTCACGCATCACCTCGTGGCGTTCGGTCGATCTCCCCCACACGGCGTCGTTCGCACCGATCGGCGACGGAGACCATGCGATGTTCGTCACGTACGAACACACCACCATCCACGGCAGGAGGAAGCGGCGAACGAACTGGTAGCGCCACATCCACGCCGCCGCCTCGATCGACGCGATGACGATCGGAGCGATCATCACCGACGTGTACTGGTAGCGGATGCTGCGGGCGTACGGCGTGGTGCCGATCACGCTGGCGAGCATCTGCGGACCCGCCATCGCCAGTTGCAGCAGGCCACCGAGCGGCAGCCCACCCCACGGGAGCAACAGGTCGCGGTAGAACCGGAGCCGATCGGTCTGCGTTGCGTCGGACACGACACGGTCGGGCCGCGTGAGCACGGTCCGGGCGATCTCGAACGTGTCGGAGCCGTACTCACCGTAGAAGTACCCGATGTAGAACGGCTGCTGCCCGCGATTGAACGCCGGGATCACCAGCCGCGTGCAGACTGCGTACCAGACGACGCCGAGCAGCGCCGCTCCGAGCGCCATCCGTTGGCTGCGACGATCGCTGCGATGCGACAGCCGGAGCATCCACCACAGCACGAGGCCCATGACGAAGACCGCCAGGGCCGTGTCTTCTCGGGTCGACAGCGCGAGGACGACGGCGACGAAGAACGGCCGCCAGCGGCGTTGGGTCGCGAACCACCACGCGAACAGCAGCGGCGTGACGACGAGCGCCTCGGGGTGGAAGTTCGCCCACGCGATCCACTGGATCGGGGCATACAGCAGATACACGAGCGCGAACACGAGCCCGGTCCACTCGCCGGACACCCGGTCGCGTGCGAGCAGGTACGTCGGAATCGCACCGGCACCGAGCGCCGCCGCCTGCACCGTGATCAGGAACGCCGGGCCTGCACCGAGCCAGTAGAACGGCGCGAAGAGCACCGCGATCAGGTTGACGTGATGCCCCCAGAAGTCGATGCCGCGCACGGTGACGAACGACTTGCCGCGGGACACCAGCCAGAACCCCTGGTCGTAGATCCCGAGGTCGAACGCCCACGTGCCGAAGTTGCGGTGCCGCTGCACGCCGAGCCGGGCGAACACGACCGTGAACACGACGACACCCGCCAACACCAGCCACATCGCCGGGTGGGTCGAGCGGACGGCCGCGATCATCCGGCTGCGAAAGCGCTCGGCGGCGGCGTTCAGTCGATGCGCGGGCGTGGTGTCGCCGGCTGCGGGAGGGTCTGCCGCGCCGGCGGCCGGTTCGGTCGTGTCGTCTCGCTCGGGGCGATCGGCGTCGACGGTCACGGGTTGCGACACTATCGCTGCCGCGACGCCGGCCCGAGGTCGACTAGTTGTGCATGACGGGGACGTTGTCCTTGAGCGTGTCGATTGGTGTTGACCATCCGAGTGCGCCGTGTGCTCGGTGGTGATTGTAGAAGTGGACGAAGTGGTCGTACTCGATCGTGCGTTCGTGGTCTGAGTGCCAGTCGCGGATGTAGGCCCATTCCTCGAGCAGGATCCGATGGAAACGCTCGATCTTGCCGTTGGTCTGGGGCCGGAACGGCCGAGTGAACTTCGGTGTGATCCCAGCGTCGGTCAAGGTGTCGCGCCAGAGTCGCGAGCGGTAGCAGGATCCGTTGTCGCTGATCACCCGTTCGACGGTGACACCGTGGTCGTTGAACCAGGCGTTGGCTCGGGCCCAGAACGCGACGGCGGTGACGGCTTGTTCATTCGGATGGATCTCGGAGTACACGAGGCGGGTGCGGTCATCGAGCGCCGAGTGGAGGAATCTGTATCCGGTCGATGATCGTGGTGCCGTGGGTGCTTGGCCGCGGCCGTGGATCCGCCAGCCGCCTCCGTCGGGGATGCCGGCGAGTTTCTTGACGTCGACATGCACCAGCTCACCGGGCCGGTCACGCTGATAGCGCACCACTGGTTCTTTGGTGGCTCGGTCACCGGAGTCGAGCCGGCCGAGCCCTTCGCTGGTCAGGATCCTCTGCACCGTGGAGCCGGCTCGGTCGACTTCGTGACCGATGTGGGCTGCACCCCATCGACGTTGCTGGCGGAGCTCGATGATCCGACGCCGACACTCGTCCGGTGTTGCGTTCGGTGACCGATGCGGTCGCGATGATCGATCCAGCAACCCAGCCGGACCTTCGGCGAGGAACCGGTCGCGCCACTTGCGGACCGTCTTGGCGTCGACTTGGAACCGTTCCGCTGTCTGCTCGATCGTCCAGCCGCGATCGATCACGCAGGCGATCATCTTGCGGCGACCGAGTGGTGTCAGTGACGCGTTCGGGTGTTGGGTTCTAGCGTGTGCCATCGAGCTCTCCTTGCGAGTTTTGTGCGTTGTCGAAGACACACAGCCTCGCTCGGAGGGCTCACCTATTCAGCGGACCAACGATCCCATCCCGCCAGGGACAACGTTCCCGGTCATCACAACTAGTCGGTCTCGGCGCGCACGTCGGCTGCGACCGCGGCCAGCACGCCGTTCACGAATCGGCCGGAGTCGTCGGTGGAGAACCGCTTGGCGAGTTCGACCGCCTCGTTGAGCACGACGGCCGTCGGCACGTGCGGCCGTTCGATCAGCTCGAACACGCCGAGCCGCATCACGTTGAGGTCGAGCACCGGCATCCTGGCGAGGGTCCAGCCCTTGGCCCGCTGCTCGATGTGCTCGTCGAGCTGTGCCATGGTGCGTCCGACGCCCAGCACCAGGTCTTGGGTCAGTTCGTCGGGGGCGATCATCTGCAGGTCGATGGTCGCGGCGGGTTCGATGCCCTTCGAGTGCGCTTCGTACAGCAGGTAGAGGGCTCGTTCTCGAGCGTCGGAGCGCTCGTCGGGGCGGAGCATCTCAGACGCGCGTCATGTAGTCGCCGGAGCGGGTGTCGACCCGGATCTTCTCGCCCTGTTCGATGAACAGCGGGACGTTCACGACCTTGCCGGTTTCGAGCGTGGCCGGCTTGGTGGCGCCGGTCTTGCGGTCGCCCTGCACGCCGGGTTCGGTCTCGGTGATCGTGAGTTCGACCGAGGCCGGGATCTCGACGCCGATGATCTCGTCGTTGAAGAACGCCACCTGGGCGGTCATGTTCTCGATCAGGTAGTCGGCGGCATCGCCGAGCGCTACGGGCGGCACGTGCATCTGCTCGTACGTGCTGTTGTTCATGAACACGTAGTCCTCGGCGTCGCGGTAGAGGAACTGCATGTCTTCGCGGTTGATGATCGCCTGCTCGACCTTGATACCGGCGTTGAAGGTGCGGTCGAAGACGTTGCCGGTCTTCACGTTGCGGAGCTTGGTGCGCACGAAGGCGCTCCCCTTGCCCGGCTTGACGTGCTGGAAGTCGACGACCTGGAACAGGCCGTTGTCGAGTTCGAGCGTGATACCGGTCTTCAGGTCGTTGGTGGTGATGGTGGGCATGGCGAGTCCTTCGGCGATGCGGTGAGTGTTCGGCAACCTGTTGCGGTGACCTCGACGAGGTCTTCGATGCGGAAGCCGCCGAATCCGACACGATAGAGGCCAGGCTCGACGGTCACGACGTCTCCGACCCGAAGTTCGGACGTGGACGTGGGCGATTCGTACGGGTCTTCGTGGATCAGGAGGCCCACGCCGTGGCCGACCGAGTGCAGGAACCAGTCGGCGTACCCGGCCTCGGCGATCAGGTCGCGGCAGGTCGCATCGACATCGCGGGCCGCCACCCCGGCCCGCACGGATTCGACCCCCGCCTGCTGGATCCCGAGCAGCAGATCGTAGATCTCCCGCTGCCGCGCGGTGGGATCCCCGATGACGAAGCTGCGGGTCATGTCGGAGTGGTACCCGTCGACCAGGGCGCCGACGTCGATCACGACGGTGTCACCCTCGACGATCGTGCGGGAGCCGGCCTCGTGGTGCGGTCGGGCGGCATGGTCGGGGCCCGATGCGACGATCGTGTCGTAGCTGGGGCCGTCGGCACCGTGGCGACGCATCCGGTACTCGAGTTCCATCCGCACGTCGGCTTCGGTCATGCCGTCGCCGAGCATCGGGGCGACCTCGGCGAGCGCGGCGTCGGCGAAGCGGCAGGCAGCGGCGATCCGGGCGATCTCACCCTCGTCCTTCGACCGACGGGCGTCCTCGACGAGGCCGTCGGCGGGCACGAGCGGCAGGTCGGCCGCCAGTGCGGCCCAACGCGCGTGTGTCAACGACCCGGCTTCGGCACCGACCCGTTCGACGCCCGCGAACAGCCCGACGAACGCCTCCTGCTGTGCCGCCTGGGTGAATCCGACGACGACCTCGCCCTCGACGCCGGCCGCCGCCAGCTCGTCGGCGGCCCGTTCCCGGTATCGACCGTCGGTCACGAGCACCAGACGGTCGGGCAACAGGGCGACCGATGCGCTGGAGCCCGTGAAGCCGGTCAGCCAGCGGATGTTGGTGAGGTCGGTGACCGCGAGCGCCTCGGCGCGATCGTCGGCGAGGCGCTGACGGACGGCATCGGCGCGACCACTGAAGCCGATCGGGGGCAGCGTCGCGAGGTCCACGGCGGTCAGACCAGCTTCGCCGCGACCGCACGGATCGCAAGGTCGTATCCCTGCTGACCGAACCCCACGATCGACCCGGTCGCCACCGGGGCGACCACGCTGGTGTGTCGCCAGGGCTCGCGTGCGTTGGGGTTGGAGATGTGCACCTCGACGATCGGCCCCTCGAACGCCGCGAGCGCGTCGTGGATCGCCCAGGCGTAGTGCGTGAACGCACCGGGGTTGATGACGATCGCATCGCACCGGCCACGGGCGTGATGGATGTGGTCGATCAGCTCACCCTCGTGGTTGGACTGGTGTGCCTCGATGTCGAGGTCGTGCGCCGTCGCTGCCGCCTCGGCGAACGCGACGTAGTCGGCGAGCGTGTCGGTGCCGTAGATCTCGGGCTCACGCTCCCCCAGCAAGTTGAGGTTCGGACCGTGCAACAGCATCACCAGTTTGCTCACGGGCGTTCACGGTACTCCGCTGCCGCCGGGAGGGCATCAGGCGCTCGGATCGGCGCGGCGGATCCGGTAGAGCACGTGCGGCCGCAGCGGATGACCCTCCGGCAGGCCCGGGTGGCCGAAATCTGCATCGGGGTCGTGTACCAGCCCGATCTTCTCCATCACCCGCCGAGATTTCGTGTTGGTCACCGCCGTGAACGAGATGACCTCGTCGAAGCCCAACTCGTCGAAGCCGTGACGGAGGCACTCGCGGGCGGCCTCCGGCGCGATGCCGCGACCCCAGAAGTCGCTGCGGATCCGCCAACCGATCTCGACGCCGTCACGGAACCACGGCACCATGAACCCGGTGAACCCGACGGGCTCACCCTCGAACTCGACACACCACAGGCCGAAGCCGTGCTCGTCGAAGTGGTGGACGACCCGGTTCATGAACGCATCGGACTGCGATCGGCTCATGACCGGCCTGATCGTGGCCATCACGTCCGGGTCGGCGTTCATGGCGTGGAACGCCTCCCGGTCTGCCTCGCCCCATGCCCGCAGCACGAGACGCTCGGTGGTGAGTCGGGTGGTGCCCATCGCCACGTCAGACCATCACGTCAGATCATTCGGTCGAGGGCCGCCAACACGGGCTCGTCGGGCACGTCGGGCACGACCTCGACCCCGTCGGGCCCGTCGAGCACGAACGTGAGACCGGTGACCGCCTTCTTGTCGCGACGCATCAGTTCGAGCAGGTGGTGCGGGTCGAGCCCGGCGGGGATGTCGGTGCCGAGGCCGTACTCCTTCCCCACGACGGCGAAGTGCTCGTCGATGCGGTCGAGCGAGATCCGCCCCATCACCTCGGCGAGATGAGCGGCGAAGATCAGCCCGATCGCCACCGCCTCGCCGTGCGCGAGCCGGTGTTCCGTCGCGATCTCCAAGGCGTGGGCGAGCGTGTGGCCGTAGTTGAGCAACGCCCGTCGTCCACCTTCGCGCTCGTCGGACGCCACCACGTCGGCCTTGATCTCGACGCAGCGCGCCACCCGTTCGGTGAGATCCATCGCCAACAGGTCGTCGCCGGTCAGGAAGTGGTACTTCGCCATCTCCCCGTAGCCGCAGCGCAGCTCGCGGGCGGGCAGTGTCTCCAGGGCGTCGAGGTCGCAGACGACACCCGACGGCTGCCAGAACGCACCGACCAGGTTCTTGCCCTCCGGCAGGTTGACCCCGGTCTTGCCGCCGATCGCGGCGTCGACCATGCCGAGCAGCGTGGTGGCGACGTGCACCACGGGCACACCACGGTGGTAGCTCGCGGCGGCGAAACCGGCCACGTCGGTGACCATGCCACCGCCCACGCCGATCACGACGTCGTTGCGGGTGAGGCCCATGCGGGCGAAACCGCGGCACAGTTCGCCGACCGTTTCCAACGATTTGTGCTGCTCACCCCGACCGATCTCGAAGCGCTCGTGCGGGATGTTCGCCTCGATCTCCAGCGGGAGTTCGGGCTGGGTCACGACCGCCGCGCGCTGCGCCGACGCCGGGAGCAGCGTGCCGAGGAACTCGGCGGCGCCGTGGCCCACGAGCACGTCGTAGGACCGTTCGGCCAGGGGCACCGTGATCCGGCGGAGTCCGCTCATGTCGTGAGTCTGCCAGTTCCGGTCAGAGCGAACGCCGGAACGCATCGGCGTTGCGGACGAACTCGTCGACCGAGTCGCCGCCGAACTTGCGCTGCGCCTCCTGAGCGAGCATCAGCGCGACCATCGTCTCGGCGACCACGCCCATCGCCGGCACGGCGGTGACGTCGGTGCGCTCCTTGAACGACACGCCCGACTCCTTGGTCTGGGTGTCGACGGTTTCGAGGGTCGGCCGGTTCAGCGTCGCCAGCGGCTTCATCGCCGCCCGGGCGACGACGAGTTCACCGTTGGTCATGCCGCCCTCGAGCCCGCCGGCGAGTGTGCTGAGGCGGGTGTAGCGCTCGTTGTCGGAGTCCCAGCGGATCGCGTCGTGGGCCTCGCTGCCGAGCCGACCGGCGACCTCGAAGCCGTCGCCGATCTCGACACCCTTGACCGCCTGGATCGACATCAGTGCCTGCGCGAGCAGCGCGTCGAGCTTGCGGTCCCAGTGCACGTGCGAGCCGAGCCCGACCGGCACCCCGAACCCGAGCACCTCGACGATGCCGCCGAGCGAGTCGCCCTGCTTGGCGGCGGCCTTGATGGCGGCGACCATGCGCTCGGTGCCGTCGGCGTCGAAACACCTCACCTCCGAGGCGTCGACGGCGGCCAGGTCGGCCGGCGTGGGCCGCGCTGCGTCGGGTGCCACACGGGCATCGCCCATCTGGATCACGTGCGAGATGATCTCGACGCCCAGGTGGGACAACAGCTTCTTGGCGAGCGCACCGGCGGCGACGCGGGCGGCCGTTTCGCGTGCCGAGGCCCGTTCGAGCACGTCGCGGGCGTCGGTGAAGCCGTACTTCTGCATGCCCGCCAGGTCGGCGTGACCGGGACGCACCTGCGTGAGCGGGTCCTTGGTCTCACCCGGGGCCGGCGACATCTCCTCGTGCCACTTGTCGCTGCGGAACCACTCGGAGTTCTTGATCTCGATCACGACCGGCGACCCGAGGGTGCGGCCGTGGCGGACGCCGCCGATCAGCGTGAGCTCGTCCTGTTCGAACTTCTGGCGCGGGCCGCGGCCGTAGCCGAGCCGCCGACGGGCCATCTCGGCCTGGATCTCCTCGACGGTGATCTCCAAACCGGCGGGCAACCCCTCGACCACGGCGACCAGCGCTTGGCCATGGGATTCACCGGCGGTCAGGAAGCGCAGCATTCGAGCGAGGCTATCCCGGTGCCCCCGCCGACCGAACGGAGGTTGCGCGCCGAGCCGCGATCATCCGCAGGTCAGCGGGCAGCCAGCGCCCGCTCGGCTGCCGAACGCATGAGTGACGGGTCGGGGCGGTGCCCGGTCCACAGCGCCTCCTGTTCGACCGCCTGATACACGAGCATGCCGAGCCCGTCGATCGGCTGGGCACCCGCCGCCCTGGCCGCGCGGAGCAAAGCGGTGTCGAGCGGGTGGTACACGATGTCGGCCACGGCGTGCCGGGCGTGCAGCAATGCCGGGTCGAGCGGGCAGTCGTCGGTGCCCATGCCGACCGAGGTGGCGTTGACGACCAGCCGGGCGTCGGCGATCGAGTCGGCGCCACCCGCTCGCGCCGCAGCTGACAGTTCGGCCGCCTGCTCGGCAGTGCGCTGGGTTCGGTTGACGATCACGATGTCGGCCGCCCCGGCCCGTCCGAGCGCGTCGACGATCGAGCGGGCTGCGGCGCCGGCCCCGAGCACGACGACCGGCTGTCCGGCGACGGCGACCCCCGAGGCCTCGACCCACGCGACGAGGCCGGCCCCGTCGGTGCTCGCTCCGTACGTGGAGCCGTCCGGGCGCAGCACGACCGTGTTGACCGAGTCGAGTGCCTGCGCAACCGGGTCGACCTCGTCGACGGCCGCGGCGGCAGCCTCCTTGTGTGGCATCGTGACCGCGTAGCCGCCGATGTCGAGCACCGGCATCGCCGCGAGCGCGGCCGGGACGCCACCGTCCACGAGATCGAAGCGGGTGAACCGCCAGTCGATACCGGTCGCCTCGAACACGGCGTTGTGCATCGCCGGTGAAAGCGAGTGACGGACCGGCGAACCGATCACCGCGGCCAGACGTGGCATCAGTCCAGCAGACCGAGGTCGGCGGCGCGGTTCACGTTGGCCTGGTGCTGCTCGCCGGTGACGGCGAACGCGTGGCCGCCCTCCTCGTTGATCAACACGTAGAACAGGTAGATGCAACCCTGGGTCGGGTCGTCGAGCACCTGGCACACTGGGTCGCCGGCAGGCGGGTTGGGTGCCGGATTGAGCGCGGCCCGGATCGAGGCCCGGCCGGGGTTGGCGATCGGCGTGGGCGGCAGCCCGCCGTTGAGGTACGTGTTGTACGGGCCGGGGATCTGACGCATCTGCGAGAACTCGGTGACACCGTCGGGTGCGCCGTACCGGACCGCGGCGTCGATCTCCAGGTTCATGTCGATGAACAGACGGTTGTAGATGACCCGGGCGATCTTCGCACGATCCTCGTCGAGCTTCGCCTCCTTCTCGATCATCGACGCGACGATCAGGATCTCGTACGGGGTCCGCCCCAGCTCGGCGGCGCGGGCCTCGAGGTCTTCCTGGGCCGCGACGCGCTCCATGATCTTGATCATGCGGTCGACGACCTGGGCCTCGTTGTCGGCGTTGGACACCTGGTACGTGTCGGGGAACAGCAGCCCCTCCAGCGTGGTGATGCCCGGTGGCCGATCGAAGGGCACCGGCAGGCCGCCGCTCTCGGCGACGTCGAGGAACGCCTCGGCGTCGAGGCGAGGCGACGACTCGTCGAGGCGTTCGGCCATCTGTTCCAGCGTGAATCCCTCCGGGAACGTGACCCGGAAGTACGTCTGCCCCGGCGGAGTACGCAGCCGCGCCAGCACGTCGCCCATGTGGGCGCCGGTCGGGAGTTGGTAGAAGCCGGGCGTGAGTTCGAGCCCGCCCTTCTGCTCGACGTACCACTTGAACACCGACTCGTCGACCACGAACCCTTCGTCGACCAGCCGGGACGTGAGCGAGTCGAGCGTGTCGGCCTCGAGCACGGTGAACGCAACGGCGTCACCGGGCTCGGTGTCGGGGCGGGTCTGGTCGAGGTACCACCAGCCGACGTAGCCGGCCACGATGATCAGCATCACGACGAGCGCGAACGCGACCCACACGACCCACTTGACGATCCGGGTCTGCTGCCGGAGCGGTTCGACCGCCGGTACTTCGGCGACCTCGTCCCAGTCGTCGAGCGCCCAGTCGGAACGTCGGCGATCGAGGTCGGGCTCTTCCTCCTCGATCAGGCTCATCGACGGTCCCCCGCCTCACGTTCGAGCCGGATCGCGCGGGCATCGAGCCACGACTGCAGCATGATCGCGGCCGCGACCTTGTCGACGACCTGACGACGCTGCTGGGCGTTCATCCCCGCGTCGAGCATGCTGCGATCGGCCGACACGGTGGTCAGGCGCTCGTCATGCATCTCGACCGGCACGTCGACCAACGTAGCCAGCTGTTTCGCCTCGTAGGTGGCAGCCTTCGCCGCCTTGCTCATCGAGCCGTCCATGTTCAGCGGCAGCCCGTAGACGATCACCTCGGCCTCCTCGTCGCGGGCGAGCTTGGCGATCTCACCGAGGTCGTGCTGCTTGGACTTGCTGCGCCGGATGACGACCAGCGGCGATGCGATGGTGCCGGACAGGTCGCTGACCGCGACCCCGATCCGCTTGGAACCCGGGTCGATACCCAACGCCCGAACGCCGTCACGCCGTTCCCCGGCCACGGAGGCCGCTGATGGCCGCTCACTCGCTGGCGCTCCCTCCCTCGCACCACGCTCGGGCAATCCACCCCGACCACGCCGATCCCCGGCCACGGAGGCCGTTGTCGGCCGCTCACTCGCTGGCGCTCCCTCCCTCGCACCACGCTCGGGCGATCCGCCCCGACCACGCCGTTCCCCGGCCACGGAGGCCGCCGATGGCCGCTCACTCGCTGGCGCTCCCTCCCTCGCACCCCGCTCGGGCGATCCGCTCCGACCACGCCGTTCCCCGGCCACGGAGGCCGTTGTCGGCCGCTCACTCGCACCGGGCGACGACGTGCTCATGAACCGGCGGCGGCCTCCTGCGCGATCT
>CAXAWD010000076.1:0-11714 GCA_963972325.1 uncultured Acidimicrobiaceae bacterium | reverse complement strand
CGACGGCGACATCGCCAAGCTCACCGCCGAGTACCAGCAGGACCCGGTCCGCCACGAGGTCGGTGAGGAGAGCCCCGACATCCGGTCGGCCGTGCACAAGTTCTGGACCGTCGAGCGCCTCGACCGCAACCCGGTCGTCGCCGAGGTCGTCAAGATGGCCTGGCCGGCGATCATCTTCTGTCGCACCCGCCACGGGGCCGATCGGCTCGCCAAGCAGCTCGGCAAGCTCGATCTGAAGGCGGCGCCGATCCACGGCGGTCGCAGCCAGAACCAGCGCAACCGTGCGCTCGACGACTTCACCAAGGGCCGCGTGCACGCACTCGTCGCCACCGATGTCGCCGCCCGCGGCATCCACGTCGACGGTGTCGCGTCGGTCATCCACTACGACCCGCCGGAAGACCACAAGGCGTACGTCCACCGTTCGGGCCGCACGGCGCGAGCCGGTGCCGAGGGCATCGTCGTGTCGATCGTGCAGCCGGGACAGAAGAACGAGTTCAAGAAGATGCAGCGCCAGATCGGCCTCGACGAGGCGTTCACGGCACCCGACGCCGGCATGCTGCCCGAGGGTGCGCTCGCCGGCGATCGAGCGTTGGCCCCGGCCGCGCCGCAGCAGCGCGAGCCCGAGGATCGCAATCGGTCGGCGAACCGTTCGGGTCGCTCGCAGCGCAAGCACGGTGGCGGCGGCAAGAACCGGTCTCGTCAGAGCAACGCCACCGACCGAGACGGACGTCGCCGCGACGACCGACCCGGGAAGGGCGGCGGCAACGGCAACGGTCAGGGCCAGCGCCCCAAGCGCAAGACCAACAAGTCGGGTCAGAGCGCCCAGAACCGCAAGGCTCGTCGCGCCCACCTCCAGCCCAGCAACAACAGCTGATCTCGCCGGTTGGCGATCGGGCTGTCAGCAGCCCGGTCGCTGACACACCACTGCCCTGAGAACGGAAGAACCCGGGCCACAGCGATGTGACCCGGGTTCGCCCCTACCCCGCACGAGCGAGGTCGGTCGACGCTGTGTACTCCGCCGTTACACGGCGTCGGCACCTTCTTCGCCGGTGCGGATCCTGACGAGTCGTTCGGCGTTGGTCACCCAGACCTTGCCGTCACCGATCTTGCCGGTGGCGGCTGCCTGCGTGATGGCCTCGACGACGGCATCGACGTGGTCGTCGTCGACCACGAGATCGATCGCCACCTTCGGCACGAAGTCGATCTTGTACTCCGCGCCTCGGTACGTCTCGGTGTGGCCACCCTGGCGACCGAAGCCCCGCACTTCCGTGACGGTCATGCCGTTGATGCCGGCGGTCTTCAGGGCGTCTTTCACGTCGTCGAGCTTGAACGGCTTGACGACTGCAGTGATGAGTTTCATGGTGTCTCTCTTTCAGTTCGTGTGATCGTTCAGGCGTGTGCGACGTCGCCGGAGTAGCCGGCGAGGCCGTGCTCGAGGACATCGAGGCCTTCGATCTCTTCCTCGGCCGAGACCCGCAGGCCGATCGTGGACTTGATGCCGAAGAACAGGAGGCTCGTCGTGGCTCCGACCCAGACGAGGATCACGAGCAGCATGACGAACTGCATGGCGAGCTGGTCGAAGCCGCCGCCGTAAAAGAGGCCGGCATCCTCACGGCCCAGGAACACGTCGTCGTACTTGGCGAAGAGGCCGACCGAGAGCAGGCCCCAGGCACCACACACGCCGTGCACAGAGACCGCACCGACCGGGTCGTCGATCTTGATCTTGTCGAAGAAGAAGACGGAGAAGACCACCAGCACGCCACCGATGCCGCCGATGATGAACGAGGCGATCGGTGTGACGGCGCCGCACGGGGCGGTGATCGCCACGAGTCCGGCGAGGACGCCGTTGCCGATCATCGCCACGTCGGGCTTGCCGGCGACGATCCAGACCGTGATCGTGCAGAACAGGCCGCCCGCGACGGCTGCCAACATCGTGTTGACGGCGATCGTCATGACGTAGGCGTCGGCGAAGAGTTCGGAGCCGGGGTTGAACCCGAACCAACCGAGCCACAGGATGAACACACCGACGATCGCGAACGGGATGTTGTGGCCGGGGATCGCTCGCGGGTTGCCGTCAGCGTCGTACCTGCCGATGCGTGGTCCGAGGAAGGCGGCGCCGACCAGGGCAGCGATGCCACCGGTCATGTGCACGATGCCCGAACCGGCGAAGTCGGAGTAGACGGCGTCACCGATGCTCATCTGGGCGATGAAGCCGCCGCCCCAGGTCCAGTGGACCACGACCGGGTAGATGATGGCGCACATGACGGTCGAGAAGAGGAGGTACGAGCTGAACTTCGTCCGTTCCGCCATGGCGCCCGATGCGATCGTCACCGCGGTCGCGGCGAACACCGCCTGGAAGAAGAACGTCGTCGCGACGGTCAGGTGGACCGCGGACGGGTCATCCATGCCGGGGAACGATGTGAGGTCCTGGCCGCTGAGGAAGAAGGCCTCCGAACCGATCCATTTGCCGCCACCGCCGAAGGCGAAGGCGTAGCCGCAGGCGAACCAGGCGGAGATACCGACGATCGCATCCGCCATGTTCTTGGCGAAGATGTTGACGACGTTCTTGGCCCGGGTCAGTCCCGCCTCGACGAGCGCGAAGCCCGCCTGCATGAAGAACACCAGACAGCCGGCGATGAACACCCAGATGTTGTCCAGGATGGCTTGGGTCTCACTGACGGCTTCTTGGGCAAACACCGAACTGGGAGCGATCGCAAGGATTGCGACGGAGCCGCCCAGGCCGGAGATGATTCGAAGCGCACGTTTGTTGCGCACGAGGTCCTCCTCAAAAGGGGTTGGTTGGATGTGGGTAGGGGTGTGGGCCCGGCGAGGGCCTCGTTGCCAGCCGGGCTGCGGCGCACCGTAGGACGGTGTGATTTCCGGACTGTCTTGCGAATGTTTCCGCCGTGTGACCACTTCGTGTGCCCGGAATGGCCGCTGGTGTGGCGTTGCAGCGGGCTGACTCGATCGGGTGATCATGTTCCGGATGCCTTGACGGTCGGGTGGGCGGTCCCTATGCTCCGCGAGCGTCTGACATGTCCGCCGAGATGTCAGAGCAGGCGCAGCCGCCTCGAGTTCACACGACACGCACCTCCGCACGCCGGCACCCCGCCAACGGGGGCCGCCGTTCCAGCAAGGACACCAATGACCACTTGTTCGCTTCGCCGTCGTTGCCACACCACTGGCCTGTTGACGGTGTTGTCGATGAGCGCCGGCCTCGCCGTCGTGTCATCGCCTGACACGGTGTCGGCCGCCGACGTCGACCCGTACCCGATGCCCGAGCTCGTCGCGCTGTATGACATGGATGAGCCGGCCGGCGACGACGTCCTCCACGATTCCGGACCGGCGGGCCTCGACGGAACGATCGGTGCCGACGTCGGACGGGTGAACGGCGAGGGCGTGACGGCTCTCGACTTCCCCGACAACGGTCCGACAGCGGAATCCAACCCGGCGCAGCTCGCGACGGTGCCCAGCAGCGCGGACCTCAACCCCGGCACGAGCGACTACGCAGTCGAAGTGCGGTCCAGGTCGACTCGTCGTTTTGGCAACATCGTGCAAAAGGGACAGGCGACCACGCCGGGCGGCTACTTCAAGATCGAGCAGCCCGACGGGTTCATGACCTGCCTGTTCAAGGACGCCGACGGCGGGCAGCGCGCCGTGGTATCCGACGTCCGCACCGACGACGGGGAGTGGCACACGACGAGGTGCGAACGGTCGGCGTACGGCGTCCGGATGTTCGTCGACGGCGTGCAGATGAACCAGATCGCCGGTGACCTCGGCAACATCGCGAACGACCTGGTGCTGTCGATCGGCGGCAAGTCCAATTGCACAGGTCCCGAAGTGACGTGCGACTACTTCCCCGGTGAGATCGACTATGTGCGCATCGAGCGCGACCAGACCGTCAATCAATTGCCAACCGCTACCTTCACGACGAGTTGCGCCGATGCCGTCTGCAAGTTCGACTCGAGCGCATCGATCGACCCAGACCGGGTAGACCCGGCGGGAGACGGGATCGTCACGAAGGTCTGGTCGTTCGGTGACGGCGCAACCGACATCGGTGGTCAACCCAAGCACACGTACGCGACGGGTGGCACGTATGAGGTGCGTCTTACCGCGACCGATCGTCGCGGCGGCGTGTCCGTGCACACCGACACGGTCAGCGTTCCGGCCCCGCCGGTGATGTCGTTCACCGACGACTGTCGTCGTCTCGTGTGTACCTTCGACAGCTCGGCGAGCACCGACGGCCCCGAGGGAAGCATCGAGTCCCGCACGTGGGACTTCGGCGACGGGACTACCGGCACCGGCGAAGTGGTGTCGCACACTTACGCAGCGGGCGGCACCTATGTGGTCGAGGTCACCGGAACCGACGGCGATGGGCTGTCGGCATCGGCCAGCCGCACCGTCACAGTGGCACCCAAGGTCGTCACGCCCCCACCATCCGTCTCCGGTTCTGCCCTGACGGCGGTCGCCCCGTTCCGAGCGTTCGACACCCGTCCGGCAGAATCAGCGCCCGGCCCCAAGGGTGTCGTGGCGGGTGGCAACAGCATCGACGTGCAGATCACCGGCGTCGGCGATGTGCCGTCGTCGGGCGTTACCGCGGTCGCGGTCAACCTGGCGGTCGTGGCGCTCGAGGCTCCGAGCTTCGTGACCGCCTGGCCTGCGGGTGGTGCTCGACCCGAGCAGCTCTCGAGCCTGAACATCGTGACGCCGGGCACTGCGCGAGCCAACCTCGCGATCATCCCGGTGGGCCAGGGCGGCCGGATCAGCATCTACACACTGCGCGACGCCCATCTGCTCGGCGACGTCGTCGGCTACTTCACCGACTCGGGCGGATCGTCACGTGAAGGTCGGATCATCACGCAGACGCCGCAGCGGCTGTTCGACACCCGGCCTGGACCCGACGCTGGCCCGAAGGGCAAGATTCCCTCCGGCGGCTCGATCGAAGTCGCCGTTGCCGAGCGTGCCGGCGTGCCGTTGACCGGAGCCCGAGCCGTGGTCCTGAACCTGACGGTGACCGAGTCGGCGGGGCCGAACTTCGTGACCGTGTGGCCGGGCAGCGGCGCCGTTCCGACCGCGAGCTCAGTCAACATCAACGACGCCGGTGAGTCGGTGGCGAACATGGTCATCGTGCCGCTGTCGGCGGACGGAACGGTGAAGATCTACAGCCTCACGGAGACGCACGTTCTCGCCGATGTGCTCGGATACGTCACCGACGACGAGGCGGCGCTCGCGTCCAAGGGCCTCTTCGTGCCTGTCGACCCGAGTCGCCTCTTCGACACTCGCGAAGGTGAGCCGGCGGCCGGTCCCAAGGGGCTGATCCCGGCGAACGGTTCCATCACCACCGAGATCGCCGGTGTTGGCCCGGTCCCGGGGTCGGCGGGTGCTGCGGTGCTGAACATGGCGTACATCGCCACCGCACCGGGCTTCATCACGTTGTGGCCCACTGGAGCGGCCCGCCCGTCGACATCGAACATCAACGCATCCGTCGGTGGTGACGTGCGTGCGAACGGCGCGATTCTCCAGCTCGGCGACGGCGGGGATCTCGACGCGTACGCACTCTCCGAAGCGCACCTCGTGGGCGACGTGTTCGGGTTCCTCCTCGACTGATCGTCGCAGCGGTTGACGTCTCGTCGGTCGACCGGGTCGACCAGTGGTCCGACTCGGCCGACCGGAAACGCGTCAGCCGAGGCGGAGCCGGTGCATCGACCGCTCAGGCGACGAGCATCCAGCCGCGGCGGCGAACGGTCCGCACACGGTCGGAGCCGACCCGTCGGCGGATGCCGACGATCAGCGAATCGCACCGTCGGGGGTTGAGATCGGCCAGGCCGGCCCGGCGGGCCAGCTCCTGGCGGCTCAACACGCGGCCGGGGTGGGCGGCCAAGACGTCGAACACGGCCCGCTCCTGAGCTGTCAGGCGCTCGAGGGGGTGAGTCGGTACTGAGGGGATCAGTTCCTGGCGCTCAGGAGCGGGCCGTGTCACGGGCACCACTCTGCCGGGAGCGCGTGACGGCGACGTTCGCAACCTGTAAACGCCGAGTGAACGTGGTCGAGTGGCATCTGCCACCCGACTTGACCCGCGGGTCAAGTCGAGTGGCAGAATGGGGGCATGGACCTCACCTATCCCGCCGAAGCCGAGGAATTCCGTGTCGAGATCCGGGCCTGGCTCGAAGACAACCTGCCCGACGGCTGGTTCGACGAGGGCTTCGAGATGACCGACGACGAGCGCAAGCAGTTCAACCGGGAATGGCCGCAGAAGCTGTTCGAAGGCGGCTGGATCTGCGCCACGTGGCCCGAGGAGTATGGCGGCAAGGGCCTCACCACGATGCAGGGCGTGGCGCTGGCCGAGGAGTTCGCCCGTGCCAAGGCGCCGATGCGCGGCGACTTCTTCGGCGACACGCTGGTCGGTCCGACGCTGCTCCAGTGGGGCACCGAGGAGCAGAAGAAGGAGTTCCTCCCCAAGATCCTCAGCGGCCAGATGAGCTGGTGCCAGGGCTTCTCCGAGCCCAACTCGGGTTCCGACCTCGCCAGCCTGAAGACCACGGCCGTGCTCGACGGCGACGAGTGGGTCATCAACGGTCAAAAGGTGTGGACCACGCAGGGGCACCACGCCGACTACTGCTTCCTGCTCACGCGCACCGACCCCGACGTCAAGAAGCACGCCGGCATCACGTACCTCCTGGTGCCGATGAAGCAGCCGGGGGTCGAGGTGCGCGGTATCACCCAACCCGACGGCACCGCCGAGTTCTGCGAGGTGTTCTTCGACAACGCCCGCTGCCCGAAGGACAACGTCGTCGGCGGCGTCAACAACGGCTGGAAGGTCGCCAACTCGACGCTCGCGTTCGAGCGCGGTCAGTCGGCCACCACCGGCTACCGCCGTTTCCAGGAGGAGTACCGGCTGATGCTCGAGGCGGCGACGGCCAACGGTCGCATCCACGACGCCGACATCCGCCAGCGCCTGATGCAGTACTACACGAAGATCCAGATCCTGCGGATCAACGGTCTGCGCAACCTCACGTCGGCGGTCACCGGCAACAAGGACATGGGCACGGTGGTCCTCGGGGCGACCAACAAGATGTTCTGGTCGGAGATGCACCAGCGGGCGATGGAGCTCGCGCTCGACATCTTCGGTGCGGAGTCGATGCTGATCGACAGCGGTCCCGACGGTGGTTCGTGGCCCGGATCCGGGCGTGACAAGCGCCGCGACGGCTACCCGGTCAGCCCCATGATGTCGGCGTTCTTCTTCTCGCGCAGCGAGACGATCTGGGGTGGCACGAGCCAGATCCAGCGCAACATCGTCGGCGAGCGTGTGCTCGGCCTCCCGAAGGAGCCCAAGCCGCCGAGCGGCGAGTGAACCGTTAGGTCACCTCGGGATTGACGGCGACGAACACGCTGAGGTGTGAGGCCTCGGGGTCGGTGTCGCTCGCATCGGAACGGAACTCCTCCAGCAGTTCGCCCAGACGCGTGAACAACTCCCGCCGGCGGTCGGGGGTGAGGTGGACACCGGCGAGCGAGAGCACGGTCTGGTCGTCGTCGGAGTCGTCGGTGATCTCGAAGTCTCCGGTCTCGACGAAGCGCTGGAATCCGAGCTTTGCCACGTCGAACAATGAGCCGAGCGCCGCCGAGAGTTCGTGTGGGTCGGACGAGTTGAGGAGCGAGGCCCCGAGTCCGAACGAGAGCGCCACCATCTGGTAGCGGCGCTCGGTCACGGCCGCCACCCGACGGGTCGCGACGACCCGGATCAGGCCCGCGTCGACGAGGCGGTTGACGTGGTGGTAGAGGCGGGTGATCGGCACGTCGAGCAGTTCCGCGACCTCCGCGACGGTGCGGGGTTCCTTGAGGCGACGCAGGACCATGCCCCGGATGGGGTGTGTCACCTCGTTCATCAGGTCGAGGTCGTCGAGGTCGCGGCGTTCTTCCGGCGGTTCGAGGCCCTCGACGGGCACCCAGCCGTCGTCACCGTCGTTGTCGGTCGGCATGCCCCGGAGCGTACCGTTCACCAGACCTGAACATTCATTCAAACGACTTGAATCAGATGGTTCAACATGGTTGAATGAACGCATGATCGAGATCGACGCCATCGCCGCCGCGGCTGCACAACGTGAACGTCTGACGTCCGACAGGGCCGATCCCGCCCGTCGGCATCGCCGCCGTGCGGTCGAGCTCCACCGCAAGCTCCGCCGTCGCCACCGCCCGTGACCGACGACCGACCACCACTCGGTCGACGGTTCCTCACCGTCTGGCTCGGACAGACCGTCTCGACGATCGGCACCGTGCTCTCCGGCGTCGGCGTCGCCGTGTACGTCTTCGTCGAGACGGGGAGTGCCGCCTGGCTCGGCGTGCTGGCCGCACTGTCGTCGGTGCCGTACGTCCTCACGGCGCCACTGTTGTCGCTCGCCGATCGGTTCACCCGTCGCTCCACGATGATCGCGGCCGACACGTTCGCGGTGGTCGGACCAGCGATCGCGTTCGTGCTCGCGCTCACCGGTCGGCTCGAGATCTGGCACCTTGCCGTCGCCGGTTTCCTGGGCGGCGTCGGCAACGCGTTCCAGTGGCCGGCATCGCAAGCAGCGGTGCCGGCCCTGGTCGCGCCGGAGGCGCTGGGTCGTGCCAATGGACTCAACCAGCTCGGCCAGGCCGCGGGCATCGTGTTGGGCCCGGTGGTCGCGACTCCGCTCGTCGCCTGGTGGGGGATCGAGGCCGTGCTGCTCGTCGACCTGGTGACGTTCGTCGTCGCGGTCGCCGCGACGCTGAGCGTGCCGTTCGACGATGCTGCCGTCGACGGCGACGTCGCCGACGACGGTACCTGGACCGCGCTGTTCACGTGGCTGCGCGGTGCCGGTCGGCCGTTCATGACGTTGCTCGCTCTGTCCGCCGTCGTCAACCTGTTGCTGGCGTTCTTCAACGTCGCCCTGCTCGTGGTGGCCACCGACCTCGGTGGCACCGCCCGCGCCGGATTCGTACTCGGCGCGGCCGGCGCCGCCATGGTCGTCGGCTCCGTCATCTGCGGCCGACGCGGTGTGGGAGACGACCGGATCGGCACGTTCGCCCGCGGTATCTTCCTCGCCGGCGCCGGCTTCGTGATCGCGTCGATCCGCCCGTCGTTCACGCTGCTGATCGTCGGTGTCGTCGTGGCGCTCGGGTCGGTGCCGGCACTCAACGCTGCGTCGTCGACCCTGTATCACGAGCGTGTCCCCGCCTCGATGCACGGTCGCATGTTCGGTCTACGCACGGCGATCGGTCGTTCGCTCGAACCGGTCGGCGCCGTCGTCGCCGGCGTGCTCGTCGCGCACGTCGCGACGCCGGCGATGTCCGACGGGGGTCTGCTCGCCGGCAGCGTGGGTGCGGTGATGGGCGTCGGGCCCGGTCGTGGCGCGGCGCTCACGCTCGCGGTCATCGGCGTGCTCCTCGGCGCGATCGGCGTCGTGCTCGCCCGGTCCTCGATCCGGCGTCAGCTCGGTCCGAAGCCGCCGGCGTCACCCGATCGGGCAGATCCTGCCGCGGTCGGAGCGCAGCATCCGGTCTCCGCCGGGTCGGCGTGAAGTGTGACGAGCATGTGAACAGACGCGCCGACCGCGAAACGGTGACCCCGTCGATGCCCTAAGGTCCGGGTGCAGATGGATGAACTGCTGACCGATGACGGCGCACCACGTGAGCTCGGCCAGGCGCTCATGCAGTTGATCGAGCGGATGGGGCACGACGAACTCAGAGCCCGCCAGCAGCTCGCCGAGGTCGACATCCTCGCCATGGGCATCACGTTCACCGTGTACTCCGACGGCGAGAACATCGACCGGGCCTGGCCCTTCGACATCATCCCGCGCATGATCCCGGGCGCCGAGTGGGATCGCGTCAGTGCCGGGCTCGCCCAGCGGCTGCGGGCGATCAACATGTTCATCGACGACCTGTACAACGACCAGCGCGTGATCGCCGACGGCGTGTTCCCGGCCGACCTCTTGGCGGCCTCGGTCAACTTCCGGCCGCAGTGCCGGGGCGTCCGTCCGAAGTTCGGCGTGTGGGCACACATCTCGGGCACCGACCTCGTCCGCGACGGCGACGGGCAGATGTACGTGCTCGAGGACAACCTGCGGGTACCGTCGGGTGTCAGCTACGTGATCGAGAACCGCGGGGTCACGAAGCGTGCGTTCGCCGAGCTGTTCGAGCGGCAACGGATCCGCCCCGTCGACGGCTACACCGACGAACTCAACCGGCTGCTGATGTCGTTGGCGCCCGACGGTGTCGACGACCCCACCCTCGCCGTTCTGACACCGGGCATCTTCAACTCCGCCTACTTCGAGCACTCGTTCCTCGCCGAGCGGATGGGCGCGGAACTCGTCGAGGGCGCCGACCTGGTCGTCGGCGACGACGACTGCGTCTACATGAAGACGATCACCGGGCTCGAACGGGTTCACGTGATCTACCGCCGCATCGACGACCTGTTCCTCGACCCCGAGGTCTTCAACCCCGACTCGATGCTCGGGGTGCCCGGGCTCATGCGGGCGTGGAAGGCGGGCAACGTGGGCCTCGCCAACGCACCCGGCGCCGGGGTCGCCGACGACAAGGTCGTCTACGCCTGGGTGCCCGACCTGATCAGGTACTACCTCGATCAGGAACCGCTGATCCCCAACGTCCCGACGTATCGGACGATGTACGACGACGAGCGTCGGTACGTGATCGAACACATCGGCGAGCTCGTTCTGAAACCCGCCAACGAGAGCGGTGGTTACGGCATCGTGATCGGCAACCAGGCGACGCCGGCCGAGCTCGACGCGGCCGTCGCAGCGATCGAGGCCGACCCTCGCAACTGGGTCGCTCAGCCCATCCTGGCCCTGTCGACGGTGCCGACGCTCGTCGACGAGGGGGTCGAGCCCCGCCACGTCGACCTCCGACCCTTCGTGTTGACGGGCGAGCACAGCTACGTGACACCGGGCGGCCTCACCCGTGTGGCGCTCACGAAAGGCTCGCTGATCGTCAACTCGTCGCAGGGTGGCGGCAGCAAGGACACCTGGATCGTCGACGGACGGTACGCGCCACCCGAACCCGACCCGCCTTCCGTTCCGTCGCAGGCCCAGTCGCAGGCCCAGTCGCAGGCCCAGTTGCGGCAGGGTGATCGGTGATGGTGACGTTGCTCGCCCGAACCGCCGACCGCCTGTACTGGGGTGCCCGCTACATCGAACGGGCCGAGGACACGGCGCGCATCGTCCGCGCCTACAACGACCTCGTCGTCGACTACCCGAGCGAGGAGCTCTTGCACTGGGAGCCCCTCGCGGCGCTGACCGGGTCGGATCACATGCTCGCGATCCCGACCGACGACCCCTCGGGCGAGTTCACGATCGTGCGATCCCTCGTCGCCGACCGTGCCAACCCGTCGAGCATCGCGAGCACCGTCGCCGCGGCGCGAGCGAATCTTCGCACCACCCGCGAGGTCATGCCGCGCGAGGCATGGCAGGCCGTCAACCAGCTGTCCCAGTATGTCGACGCGACGGCGAGCGCCGCGGTCGAACGACAGTTGCGCGACCGGTTCCTGCTCCGCGTCATCGAGATCAGTCGTCGGCTCGACGGCATCCTCGAATCGACCATGTCGCGCGGCGACGCCTACCGGATGCTCCGTCTGGGGCGGTTGATCGAGCGTGCCGACATGACCACCCGGGTGCTCGGGGTGGCCGCCGCCGGTCTGTTGCAGCGCAAGGAGTCCGACGTCGACGAGCCGATCAACGACG
>CAXAWD010000075.1:0-11764 GCA_963972325.1 uncultured Acidimicrobiaceae bacterium | reverse complement strand
TACACGGCGGTGGCGTACGTCCCCCTGATTCGCGCCGGCGTACGGGCCGGTCGCGCCGGAACGTGACTGTTCTTCACCGGGCGCTCACGGACGGTACGGTGTGGGCATGATGGTCCCCGAGGAGTTGCGGTACACGACGGAACACGAGTGGGTTCGCCCGCTCGGCGACGGCGGCACGGTGCGTGTCGGCATCACCGACTACGCCCAGGACGCTCTCGGTGACGTGGTCTACGTCGATCTGCCCGAGGTGGGTGCCGCGGTCGACGCCGATGCACCCGTCGGCGAGGTCGAGTCGACCAAGTCGGTGTCCGAGATCTACGCGCCCCTGACGGGCACCGTGGTCACGGTCAACGAAGCTCTGGCCGACAATCCGCAGCTGATCAACGAAGACCCGTACGGCGAAGGATGGCTGTGTGAGATCACCGTGTCCGACGTCGCCGCGATCGGTGCCATGATGGACGCCGACGCGTACGTCGCACTGACCGAGGGTTGATCACATGTCGTACACATTCTGCAATCAGTGCGGGCACCGCAATCCGCCCGACAGCAACTTCTGCTCGAGCTGTGGTTCGCCGCTCGACCTGCTCGACGATCGCACGATCACGTTGACCGCGGTCGATCCGCTGCAGGACGCCCCGGGGCCGTCCGACGACCTCGAGGTGCCGATGGGCGAGCTCGACCAGGGCGTCGGGGTCCTCATCGTTCGTGCCGGTTCGCAGGCGGGCGACCGGTTCGTGCTCGACACCGACATCACGCGGCTCGGTCGTCACCCCGACAGCGAGATCAGCCTGGACGACATCACGGTGTCGCGCCGCCACGCCGAGGTGCAGCACACCGAGCAGGGGTACGCCGTCGCCGACTCCGGGTCGCTCAACGGCACATACGTCAATCAGCAGCGGGTCGAACGGGCGATGTTGCAGCACGGAGACGAGCTGCAGATCGGCAAGTTCCGCCTGGTGTTCTTCGAGCGAGCCGATGGCTGAGACCACCCAGGAGACCGGATACCTGTCGATCGGTGAAGTGCTCGGGCTGTTGCTCGAGGATTTTCCGGACGTCACCATCTCGAAGATCAGGTTCCTCGAGAGCCAGGGGTTGATCTCACCCGAACGCACGTCGTCCGGGTATCGGAAGTTCTACGACGCCGACGTCGAACTGCTCCGTGTGATCCTCACCGAGCAGCGCAGCAACTACCTTCCGCTGCGGGTCATCAAAGACCGACTGGAAACCGGCGAGATCGACCCGACCGGCGAGCATCTGCGCCCCGACGGTGACGGCGACGGGGCCGAGCCGCACCCGGCCGACGGCCACGACGGCCACGACGGACATGACGACGGTGGGCAGGAGCCGGTCGAGGTGCCACCGGCCAGCGTGGCGAAGCATCCGGCGTCGCGCCAGAGCGGCACCGGGTCCACGCCGGCCGTTCCGGCCACACCCGAGCCCGGTCAGGCTGCCGAGCCGCCTGCAGCCGAGCCGACAGCCGCGTCTGCGGGCACCGATGGCGGCGGCACGAGCGACGAGTCCGACACCGACCGAGATTCCGCCGCCGATGCGCAGCTGATGCCGGGGGTGTTGCTCGACCGGAGCGAACTGTGTGCGATGGTCGGCATGACCGGCGCCGAACTCGAACAACTCGAGGGGTTCGGCATCGTCGTGCCCCGCGAGGGCTCGTCGCCGGCCCTCTACGGCGACGACGCGGTCGAGATCGCCAAGCCGGCGTGCGAGTTCCTCCGAGCCGGCGTCGACGCCCGTCACCTGCGGAACTGGCGCACCTCGGCCGAGCGCGAGGCATCGCTGTACGAACAACTCGTCACGCCTCGATTCCGCCAGCGCAACCCCGAATCCCACGCCGAGGCGCTCGCACAACTCAAGCGGCTCGACTCGTTGGGCGGCGCGCTCCGATCGGCGATGACCAAGCAAGCCCTCCGGCGTCACTTCGAATCCTGAATCGCGACCCCACGCTCCGACGCCGATGGGAGTAAGGTCGAACTCGTGATCCCGATGGAACTGGTCGGCGTGCGGGTGGAGATCCCGGCGAACACACCGATGGTGCTGCTCCAAGAGCAAGACGGCCGACATCGGCTCCTGCCGATCTACATCGGCAGCCCCGAGGCCGCATCGATCCATTACGCACTCGAAGGTGTCGATCCGCCCAGGCCGCTCACGCACGATCTGTTCGTGTCGGTGATCGGCAAGCTGGGTGCGAGTCTGTCCAAGGTGGTGGTCACCGAGGTGCGCGACCACACCTACTACGCCGAACTCCACCTGACGGTCGGCGACGACGAACAGATCATCTCCAGCCGTCCCTCCGACGCGATCGCGTTGGCGGTTCGCTGCGAAGCCCCGCTGTTCGCCGACGACGATCTGATGGACGACGTCGGGCAGGTGCCTGAACCTGAACCTGAGGAAGAGGCCGAGGAAATCATCGATGAGTTCAAGGACTTCATCGAGAGCGTCAGCCCCGACGACTTCGCAACCTGACACGCCATCGGCCCTGGTCAACCGCGCATTCGTTCTGCACCGTTGACGGCGCGCGCGCCCGCGCGTATGCTCACACGTCCGTAGTTACACCGCTGTTCCGGTGTGCTCGGGTCCTGTGTTGGGCAGGCAGCTGCGATGTCGCAGCACGACGGAAAGAGGTTGACATGAGTGTCGGATACAGCGGGACGCAGGCAGCGAAGGTCGTGGGCATCACCTACCGCCAGCTCGACTACTGGGCTCGGACCGATCTGATCCGGCCGTCGCTCTCCGACGCTTCGGGTAGCGGCAGCCGCCGTCAGTACAGCTACAAGGATTTGCTCGAGTTGCGCGTGATCAAGACCCTGCTCGACGCGGGCATCAAGCTCGAATCCGTCCGTGACGTCTTCAGCTACCTCCGCGAGCACGTCGGCACCGACATCGCGTCGGCGCACCTCGTCATCAACGGGAGCTCGGTCGTGCTCGCCCGCGGCGACGAGTTGATCGATGTGCTGGCCCGCGGGCAGGGTGTGCTCAACGTGCTGTCGCTCGCCGGCGTCAAAGACGAGGTCGATGCACAGCTCGTGCCGCTCGGCCCCGACGCCGACACCGACGACACCGCCATCGCGCTGTAGTCGTGTCGAAGTACTCACCGCTCGACGCCGTCCACCGCGCGCTCGGGGCCAAGATGGTCCCGTTCGGCGGTTGGGAGATGCCACTCGAGTACGTCGGCACGATCGACGAACATCGTGCGTGCCGCGCGTCGGCGGTCATGTTCGACGTGTCGCACCTCGGCACGGTTCGGGTGAGCGGCGACGGCGCACTCGATCGTCTCCAAGCCGCATTGACCAACGATCTCGGCAAGATCGAACCGGGTCGCGCCCAGTACACGCACCTGCTCGACGAGGCCGATGCGTCGGTGCTCGACGACATCATCGTGTGGTGGCACCCCGGCTCGCCCGATGTGTTCGATGTCATGCCCAACGCCTCGAACACCGACCGGGTGATCGAAGCGATCGGTGGTGACGACATCACCGCCGGTCGCGCCGTGATCGCGGTGCAGGGCCCCGAGGCGCGGGCGAAGGCCGGTTCGGTGTATCCGGCGTTGGCCGACATCGGTCGGTTCCGCGTCGTGCAGTGCGAACTCGACGGCGTTCCCGTCATCGCTGCCGGCACGGGCTACACGGGTGAACCGGGTATCGAGATCGCCGTTCCCGCCACCGCTGCCGAACGAGTCTGGAACGCACTGGCCGACGCCGACATCCGCCCCGCCGGGCTGGGTGCCCGCGACACGTTGCGGTTGGAGGCCGGCCTGCCGCTGCACGGGCACGAACTCGGCCCGGGCATCACGCCGCTCGACGCCGGGCTCGGCTGGGTGGTCTCGTGGACGAAGCCCCACTTCCGAGGGCACGACGCGCTCGCGGCGCAGCGCGATGCGGGCCCGACGAAGCGGCTCCGTGGCATCGCCACCGAGGGACGCCGCCCACCACGCACGGGCTGCGCGGTGTCGATCGACGGCAACGTGGTCGGCGAGGTCACGTCGGGCAACTTCTCGCCGATGCTCGGTCACGGCATCGCGATGGCATTCCTGCCACCCGACACCGACGTCGGTACGGCCGTCGAGGTCGACGTCCGCGGCACGGCACTGCCGGGCACGGTCACCGATTTCCCGTTCGTCTGAGACGACGGACTACTTCTTCGTCGTCTTCTTGGCGGTCGTCTTCTTCGCGGTGCTCTTCTTCGCGGTGCTCTTCTTCGCAGCCGACTTCTTGGCGGCCGTCTTCTTCGCGGTGCTCTTCTTTGCGGCCGTCTTCTTCGCGGTCGTCTTCTTCGCGGTGCTCTTCGTGGCCGCTGACTGCTTCACCGCCGTCGCCGCTGCCTCCGGTGCCGGGGACGTCGGTGCCGGGGCCGCAGGTGCCGGCTTCGGGGTACCGCCCATGCCGGGCAGCTTGAAGCCGCCGAACAGGCCACCGGCGTTCTCGGCGAACTGGGTGAGCGGAGCGAGTCGCTTGGAGACCTCGCCGATCGATTCCATGAACTCACCGAGCTGATTCGGCAGGGTCGAGAAGCCCGGTGAACTCAACGTGTCGACGATCTTCTCGATGTTCGGAGCGGCCACGCGCACCGGCCCCTCGAGCATCCGGGTGATCTCGTCGGCGGCCTGGATGGTGCGGGTCACCTGCGGCATCATCGCCCGCACCGGCTCTTCGATGTCGCCGACGAGGCGATTGACCCGGGTCGCCGTCTCGTTCAGGTTCTCGAGCGTACGGTTGAGGTTCTCGACCGCACGGAACAGTTCACCGATACCGCGCTGGAACTGTTCGACCGATCGAAGACCGCCGGCAATCGGCGCTGCCAGCACGTTGATCACGTCGGCCAAGGGATCGTGCTTGGAGTCGTCGCTCATGGCTCGCAGGCTACGGCATCGACCCGTACCGCACTATCCGGGCGGAGCCGTGCTCGATGTGGTGCTGCTGGTCGTCGTGGACGTTGTGGACGTCGTGGTGGTGGAGGTGCTGGTCGACGTGGTCTGCGGTTCGGTCGTCGTCGTGGTGGTCGTCGTGGTCGAGCTCGTCGACGACGTGGTGCTGGTCGAGGTGGTGCTCGACGTCGTGGTCGTGGTGGTGGAGGTGCTGGTCGACGTGGTCGGCGGCACGGTCGTGGTGGTGGAGGTGCTGGTCGTCGTGCTGGTCGTCGTGCTGGTCGTCGTGGTGGTCGGCGGGGGAGGGGTCGGCGTGTACGGCGAGAAGATCACGATCGGTCGGTAGCGATGCGGGCTGTTCCACGCGTCGGCGCGCATGTTGCGGGCATTGTTCGACACGGTGATCTGGACCGACCCGAACGCGTCACGCCAGGGGAGCGGTTGTGCGTGGTACGTGTTCATCTTCGGGTCCGCGTTGCGGGGGAAGAGCGGGCCGTACTGGATGGTCGACCACGGCCCCCACGGGTGGTCGGCCACGTCGACGGCGAGCGTGTCGCCCCAGTAGCCGTCGACCGCGGTGGCGGCCACCCACTGACCGCCCAGGTACCGCGGCTGCATGGGGTTCTCGGCGTAGAACCGCTCGACGATCGGCACCGCGTCCTCGGGGGCGTACGACCAGCCGTCGGCCGTGCGGTACTCGGGCCATTCGGTGATCTTCCCCCGCGGCACCCGAGCCAGGTACATGCGCGTGGCCGAGTGCGGACCGTTCCAGAAGCCGCCTTCGCGGAACATGTTCTGTTCGAAGGTATTGCCGAACAGATACGTGTGTGTCTCGTCGGATGCGACGGCGTAGCCGTAGATCGGCAGCACCCCGTCGTTGCGAGGGCTCTCCCAACTGCGCCGTTCGAGCGTCTCGGCGTCGTAGGAGCCGAGAAAGACCCGCTCCGGGTGCCAACCCAGCCCGTTGGGCGGGTCGGGGTCGTACGGGTCCTTCACCATCTCGGCCCAGAACACGTAGAGGCGGTCGTCGACGAGCTCCCCGCCCATCGGCCACAGCCACTTCGTGCGGACGTCGTACGACCCGTCACCGTTCTCGAACGGCGACGGACGATCGGCGCTGCCGCTGTGAACCAGCGTGAAACACGAGCCGTCCTGGATCATCGCCGCGTTGTGGATGAACCGCGCAGAGCCGAGCGTGGTCTTGGTACCGGTGTGGTCGAGGAAGGCGTCCTGGAACAGCCAGAGATAGCGGTCGCCACCGAGTGGGTACACGTGCTGATAGTCCCAGCCGAGAACCGGCCCGACCCGTCGGGACAGGAACACGTCGAGCGAGGCGGCCGACGTGTCGGCGGCGCACCCGACGTCGGCGGCGAGATGTCCACCGGGGAGCGAGCGCGTGCTCTCGGCCCAGGCCGGCGGTGCAACGGTGACGGGCGGCGGCTCATCGACCGTTGGTTCGTCGGGCACGGTGCGACCTTCCACGGCCGGCACCTCGTCGTCGATCGTGATCCGATAGCCGTCGTCGAGGTCGTAGGTCACCGGCGGCCCCGACGTGGTGGTGGTGACCGCAGACGTGGACGTCGTCGGCCGTGACGTGGAGGTGGTCGAGGAGGTCTGCGCGGAGGTGGACGTCGAGCCGACGGTCGTGGTGGCGGCGTCGCTGGTGTCGGAGATCGCGAGCCGGTCGTCGCCCCCGGCGGTCATGATGAGCACGATCGGCACCATCGCGAGGACGACGACCGCCGGAATGAGCCACTGGCGCGGCACGGCTCGCAGTCGCTCGAGCATCGTCGCCACGTCGCGACGTTACTCGGGCACGGTCAGCGATTGGCGGCGAGTGACTCGAGCGGTTCGCAGCTGCACACGAGGTTGCGGTCGCCGTGCGCACCGTCGATCCGTGAGACCGGCGGGAAGTACTTGTCGGCGCGCAGCGATTCGACCGGATACGCGGCCGCTGCAGGCGAGTAGGGCCGGTCGAGCGGACCGATCAGGTCGGCCGCGGTGTGCGGAGCGTGCCGCAGGGGACTCTCGTCGACTGCGACCGCGCCGGCCTCGACCGCGTCGATCTCCTGCTTGATGGCGAGCATCGCGTCGCAGAACCGATCGAGTTCACGCAGTTCCTCGCTCTCGGTCGGTTCGATCATCAGGGTGCCGGCCACCGGGAAACTCATGGTCGGGGCGTGGAAGCCGAAGTCGATCAGCCGTTTGGCCACGTCGTCGACCGACACGCCGGTGCGCTTGGTGATGTCGCGCAGGTCGACGATGCACTCGTGTGCGACGCGGCCCGACGCACCGGTGTAGAGCACGGGGAACGCTGCGTCGAGCCGACGTGCGACGTAGTTCGCCGAGACGATCGCCATCTCGGTCGCCTCGCGCAGGCCGCTCGCGCCCATCAGCTTGAGGTACACCCAGGGGATCGGGAGAATGCCGGCGGAGCCGTAGCGAGCGGCCGAGACCGGGCCGACCGGTTGATCACCGTCGGCGAGCGGGTCGCCCGGCAGGAAGGGGACGAGGTGGGAACGGACCCCGATCGGGCCGACGCCCGGGCCGCCACCGCCGTGCGGGATGCAGAACGTCTTGTGGAGGTTGAGGTGGCTGACGTCGGAACCGAACTTGCCGGGTTGCGCGAGGCCGACCAGCGCGTTGAGGTTGGCACCGTCGACGTAGACCTGGCCGCCGGCGTCGTGCACCTCGGCGCACAGGTCCCGGATGCCGGTTTCGAACACGCCGTGGGTCGACGGGTACGTCACCATGATCCCGGCCAGGCGGTCGCCCGCCTTCGTGATCTGCTCGGTGAGGTCGGCGGTGTCGATGTTGCCGGCGTCGTCGCACCCGACGACCCACACCTCCAGGCCGGCCATGACCGCGCTCGCGGCGTTGGTGCCGTGGGCGCTCGCTGGGATGAGGCAGACAGTGCGCTGGTCGTCGCCCCGGCTGCGGTGGTACGCCCTGATCGCCAGCAGACCGGCGAACTCGCCCTGGCTGCCCGCATTGGGCTGCACGCTCACGGCGTCGTAGCCGGTGATCTCGGCGAGCATCGACTCCAGATCGTCGATCATCGTGCGGTACCCGACCGTCTGATCGTCGGGGGCGTACGGGTGGATCGCGGCGAACTCGGGCCAGGTGATCGGCTCCATCTCGCTCGTGGAGTTGAGCTTCATCGTGCACGACCCGAGCGGGATCATCGTCCGATCGAGCGCCAGGTCGCGATCGGCGAGACGGCGGAGGTAGCGCAGCATCTCGTGCTCGCTGTGGTAGCTCCGGAAGACCTCGTGGGGGAGCAGTTCGCCAGTTCGGCGAAGCGTGTCGGGGATGCGGCTGTCGACGGACGCCGCCGTGTCGATCGACAGCGTGTGACCGGTGAGGACCTCACCGACGCACTGCACGGTCTCGATGCTCGTGGTCTCGTCGAGGGAGACGCCGATCGCCGACTCGCTGACGCGCCTGAGATTGATCTGCTGCGCCGCAGCGGTCGCGATCGCCGCGTCGGCGTCGACCCCGTCGAGCGTCAGCGTGTCGAACCATGCGTCGTGCCGCAGGGTGCCGCCGCTCGCGCGTACGTGATCGGCGAGGAGGGTGGTCAGCCCGTGGACACGCTCGGCGATGCGGGTCAGGCCGTCGGAGCCGTGCCAGGCGGCGTAGAAGCCGGCGATGTTCGCCAGGAGCACCTGGGCGGTGCAGATGTTGGACGTCGCCTTCTCCCGGCGGATGTGCTGCTCACGGGTCTGGAGCGCCAAGCGGAGGGCCGGGCGCCCGGCGGTGTCGGTGCTGACGCCGACCAGGCGGCCGGGCAACGACCGCGTCGCCGACTCGCGGACCGCCATGAAGCCGGCGTGGGGGCCGCCGTACCCCATCGGCACACCGAAGCGTTGCGACGAGCCGATCGCGATGTCGGCGCCGAGGTCGCCGGGGGAGCGGAGCGTGACACACGCCAACAGGTCGGTCGCCACGATCGCCTGCGCGCCGAGCTCGTGGGCCTTCGCGACGGCGTTCGACCAATCGATCACCCCACCGGTCGACGTCGGGTAGCTGAACAAGGCGCCGAAGAAGTCGTCACCGTCGAGCAGATCGGTGTCGCCGACGACGAGTTCGACCCCGACCGGTTCGGCCCTGGTGGCCAGGACGGCGAGGGTCTGGGGGTGGGTGTCGTGGTGGACGAAGAAGCGGCGACGATCGCCGCGGGTCACGCGGCGAGCCATCGCCATGGCCTCCGCCGCGGCGGTGGCCTCGTCGAGCAACGACGCGTTGGCGATGTCGAGGCCGGTCAGGTCGGCGACCATCGTCTGGTAGTTCAGGAGCGCTTCGAGGCGCCCCTGACTGATCTCCGGCTGGTACGGCGTGTACGCGGTGTACCAGGCGGGGTTCTCGAGCACGTTCCTCTTGATCACCGGCGGGGTGACGGTGCCGTAGTAGCCCATCCCGATCAGGCTCGTCGCCACCGTGTTCCGGTCGGCGAGGCCGCGCAGCTCGTCGAGCACGTCGGACTCCGACCGTGGCCCCGGGAGGTCGAGATCGCCATCGGAACGGATCGGGGCCGGCACCGTCTCGTCGATCAGTGCGGCGACGGAGTCGACACCGATGGTCTCCAGCATCGTGGCCACGTCGGCCGGTCGCGGGCCGATGTGGCGGCCGACGAAGTCGTCCGTGCCGAAGAGGTCGGCGAGGGTGCGGGTCATGGGGGCCTCCGGAGTTCTCTCGAATGGGCCCCCGCTGTCATTGGTACCTGAGAGCTTCACCCGAAACGGGCTTTCCCCTTCGGCGGGCCGACCTGCGCCGACCGCTTTCCAGCGTTGCCTCGCCCGACCGGTCCGTGTGCCTGAGAGATTCCGGGGTGGTTGCTCCTTCGGCGCCGACATCACTGGCTGTGATGCCGACTCTCCCGGGCGGGTTCTGCGACACCACGAACGCTACACGCTCGTGAACGAGCGCAGTGGTTTCCGACGGGCTCGCGGTACCGTTCCCCGGAGTCGCACCCAGGTGTGCCACCGACAGGAGCGCAGCAGTGAAACTGAAGATCTTCTCGACCAAGGCCGGCAACAGGAAACCGAACTTCGACGTGCTCGAAGCCGACGTGAACGCCTGGCTCGCCGAGCACCCCTCGATCACGATCGAGAACGCGCACGAGTTGGCTCAGCCGAACATGCAGTGGTCGCACCTCACGCTCGCCGTCTGGTACACCGACTGATCACGGCGCGACGCTCGTGTCGCGTCCGCTGCTCACGACACGTTCGCGGGAAGGTCGGGGACCCCGGCGAAGTCCGCGAGGATGAGGCGGTCGATGCGTCGGTCGGCCATGTCACGCCGTGTGGGGTGTTCCGGGTCGAGGAGGGCTCGGTCGTAGGTGTGGTACGCGGTTCGGAGGAACGGGCGATCGCCGGCGGCCTCATCGGCCGCTGCGAGATACTCGTCACGACGCGGTTGATTCCACTGCAGGTTGATGCCGTCGGCTCGCTCGCCGGCCAGGCGCCCGAGCGACGTGCTGTTGACCCCGAGGATGATCGACGGGACGGGGGAGGGGAGTGGGAACGTGCCGAATCGCTCGTCACGATCGGCCCGCCAGGTCGCCGCGGCGAGATCGAGGACCTGCCGAACGCGCTCGTGGCGTGCGGCGACGTCGGGTTCGACGTAGGCGCCGACGGCGTGCTGTTCCGCCGCCCACGGGCTGTTGGGCGATGCGCCGGCGCCGATGCCGAGATGGAACTGCCTGCCCGACAGCGTCGTGACCGAGGCAGCAGCCGACACGAGCGTCCCGACCTGACGGTTCCACGCGTTGACGACCATCGTCCCCAACTCGATCGTGCTCGTCGCCTCGGCGAGTGCACCGAGCAGCGAGAAGCACTCGATCATGGACTGGCCGCCGAGCGGGAGACCGGCCAGATGGTCGAAGACGTGGAACGCCCCGAAGCCGGCCGACTCGGCAGCGAGCGCGACGTCTCGGACCTCCGACCAGTCGAGTACGGCCGGGCTGACTTGCAGATCGATGATCACCCGTCAGAGGGTAGGCACCGACCCCGGGGATCAGGGCTGGGGGAGCGGCGTTTCGTTGCCGCAGTCGTCGATCGCCTTGACGATCGGGTACGGGTTGACCGCAGCGCCACCCTGAGGATGGACCTCGAAGTGGAGGTGCGGGGTGCCGCTGTTGCCGGTGCTGCCGACCTGGCCGACGATCTGACCGGCCTTCACCTTCGTGCCGACCTCGATGCCGTCGGCGACGGCGACCATGTGGGCGTAGAAGAAGTAGGTACCGTCGGCCATCGTCAGGCGGACGCCGTTGCCGGAGAGCGAGCCCGGGTAGTCGGTGTAGACCTTGGTGATCGTGCCGTCGGCCACGGCGTAGAGCAGCTTGCCCTGCGTGGTGATGATGTCGACGCCGAGATGCAGACGTCCGCCACCGCGGGCGTAGTGCCAGGTGTCGCCGTAGTAGCACTTACCCTGCACCGGGAACACGTCGAGTTCGACCGACGAGACGTCGGGTTCGGCCGGAGCGGGCATCCGCTCGAGGCCGAGCTTGGCGGCGGTCGCGTCGCTCACCTTGCCGGTGACGCTGAGCCCGTTGGCACGCTGGAAGTCCATCACGGCGGCACTCGTGCCACCGCCGTAGTCCCCGTCGACGCCACCGCGCAACGCGACGCCGGCCTCCACGAGCGCCGACTGGAGCGCGAGCACACGCTCGCCCTTCTCGCCGTACTCGGCGAACCCACCCTCGCCGGCGGGCACTTCGGTGGTCGGCGCCTTCGGGTCGGCGAGCGCCGCGGCGGTCTCGGCGTCGACCACACCGGTCGCTTCCAGGCCCTGTGAGGTCTGGAATGCCTTGACTGCGTTGGCGGTCGCGGGACCGAAGATGCCGTCGGCTCCGCCGCGGACGTCGATCCCGGCGTCGAGCAGCGC
>CAXAWD010000074.1:0-11801 GCA_963972325.1 uncultured Acidimicrobiaceae bacterium | reverse complement strand
GGGTCTCGTCGGCCTTGGCCCACATGTCCTCGTTGGGTTCGGCGCCCGGCCCGACCTCCGGGAGCACGTCGTCGTACGGGCGGCCGAACGTGTCACCGAAGTAGCCGAACTCGACCATCGCGAGGTGCTTGACGATGCCGAGCAGGTTCGTGCCGGTCGGTGTCAGCGGGCGCCTGACGTCGTACTCCGACAATCCGTCCAGCTTCCACAGCAGCGCTTCGCGCGCGGCTTGTAGGTAGCGGTGCAGCGTGTCCTTGGCGTCGGTGCTCGGCATCGGTGAAGTCTGACACGAGCACGACACACTCGACGTCGCTCGTGCCGGTACCCGAGTTGCCGCCCGACCGCGATCGCCGGTTCGGCGATGACGCGTAGCATCTCGCCGGTGATCGAGCTGCAGCCGAGGCACCGTGTCGTGATCCGGTGGGCCGTGTTCTGGGTCGGCCTGGTCGTCGGTGTCGTTGCGATGATCGGGGCGACGGCCGGTCTCAGGGAAGCCCACCTGTATCGGCAACGCACCAACGAGGGGCTCAAGTTCGAACTCGTCGGCCTCCTGATATTCGCCGCGAACGTGCTGTTGCTCGCGGCGGCGTCGGCGGTTGCGAGGCTGTCGCTGCCGATCGCCGGTGCTCGGCGCCGGCGAGGGCTCGTCGTGGTCGCCGTGGCGATCGTGGTCGTGGTGGTGGCCGGTGATGCGTTCTTCCTCTGGGTCGAGTCGCACGGCGATCGTTGCATCGGCGGTTGCGGCTGACGGGCGCCCGGTCCGCCGACGCGGTTCCGCGTGCTGGTGGGATGGTCAGGCGGGTCGTGCGGCCTCGATGTCGGCGGCCACGCTCGACGCCAACGCGGTGAGGCGGCGACGGAACACGTCGCTGGGCGGCTCGTCGAGCTTGAACCCCCTCGGAGACAGCTCGAGCAGCTCGAACCATGCGGCGCGGCGGTTTCGTGCTGCGGCCGTCCTGCCGGGGTGCCGGGCGCGGAGATAGTGGTCGAGCGCCTGGCGCAGCGGTGCGAGTACCTCGGCGATCGCCGCCGCAGCGTACGTGGTCTTGGCGTCGACGATCTCGTCGGCGTGCGGCCAGGTGCTGGTTCGTTCGAACAGGTTGCCGTAGACCTGCTGGAGACAGCCGTCGAGCTGGTCGGCGGTCGAGCCGGGCTCGCGCAGCGCGTCGAGTGCCCGGTCGACGAACTCCTGCATCATCGCCGTGTACGCCGAGGTGAAGATGTCTTCCTTGTTGCGGAAGTACTGGTACAGCGCCGGTCGCGACATGCCTGCGGCGTCGGCGATCTGTGCCATCGACGTGCCGCTGAACCCGTTGATCGAGAACTGCTCGATCGCGGCGGCGTGGATCGTCTCGATGCGATCGGCGGGCGGGTCGGGAGGAGGTCCGGCCGGGTTCGACACGTGACCATGTTGACACAATTCGCCGAATGTGTCAGAGTTCCACCTGGCTGACATTTTGCGCAAAAAGTGTCAGCAAGGAACCGGCGACGACACACCCAGGAGTGCACCATGACCCGACTCGGCTACCAGATCCCCAACTTCACGTACCCGGGTGCGGCCGGCAACGACATCTTCGGCACGGTCGTCGCGCAGGCGCAGGCGGCGGAGGCGGCCGGTTTCGACCGGGTCTTCGTGATGGATCACTTCTACCAACTGCCCGGTCTCGGAGCACCGGAGGAGCCGATGATCGAGTGCTACACGCTGCTCTCCGCGCTGGCCCAGCACACGAACACCGTGAGACTGACGGCACTGGTGACCGGCAACACCTACCGGAACCCGGCGCTGCTGGCGAAGACGATCACCGCGCTCGACCATGTCTCGAACGGCCGGGCGACGCTCGGCATCGGTGCCGGCTGGTTCGAGCAGGAGCACGATTCGCTCGGCTTCGAGTTCGGGTCGTTCACCGATCGGTTCGAGAAGTTGGAGGAGGCGCTCCAGATCATCGTGCCGATGCTGCGCGGCGAGCAGGTCAGCTTCTCCGGGAAGCACTATCGCGTCACCGACGCCGTCAACTCTCCGCCGCCGATCTCGCGGATCCCGATCATGATCGGAGGATCCGGCGAGAAGAAGACCCTGCGGATGGTCGCCCAGTACGCCGACGAGTCGAACCTGGCCGGTGCGACCTACGAGGAGATCCCGCGCAAGCTCGACGCGTTGGCCGCGCACTGCGAGCGCCTCGGCCGCGACCGTTCCGAGATCACGGTCACGAAGCTCACGATGGTCTGTATCGCCCCGACGATGGAGGAGGCCGAGGCCGATGTTCGTGCGACCGCCGCCGCCAAGGGGTGGGGAGACGAGATCATGGAGATGGTGAAGGGCGTCCTCATCTTCGGCGACCCCGACACCGTCGGCGAGCGGCTCCGTGAGGTCATGGGCAACGGGCTCGACGGGCTCACGATCAACCTCCCGATCAACGGCCACGACACGGAACGGATCGCGCTGCTCGGTGAGGTCGCGAACGCGGCCGTCGACTGAACCGGGTTCGCCCGTGGTGCGGGGTCGAGAAATCATCTCGGCTTCTTCCGAGTTTCCGCGAGGTTCGACCCGGCGGCTGCTCCTGCACTCCCGACAGACACGACACGTCCCTCGGGAGGGAACATGAGCAACACATCCACCACCACCACCAACACCACCACCAACACCACCACCAACAGTGCCGACGACCGGTCCACGGCCGCCGGGCGCGCCGGGTTCCTGCGCACCCGCTGGGCGGCGATCGGCGCGGCCGTCGCCGTGTCGCTCGGCACCGGCGGCATCGGGCTGGTTCACGCGACCGTCGACTCGGGCGACCGACCGATCCTCGTCGACATCAACCCGTGCCGACTGACCGACACCCGGCCGGACTCACAGGTCGGGCCGCGGGCGACGCCACTCGGCGAGGGCGAGCAGTACGACGTCACCGCCCACGGCGTCAACGGGAACTGTGACATCCCCGCCGAGGCGGTGGCGCTCTCGCTCAACGTGACGGCGTTGAACGCGACCGCGCCGACGTTCGTCACCGTGTTCCCGACCGACGAGGCGCAGCCGGACACGTCCAACCTCAACCTGCTGCCCGGTCAGGCGCCGACGCCGAACTCGGTCACGACCGGCCTCGACGGAGCGGGCACGTTCTCGCTGTACAACGCCTTCGGTACGACCGACGTGATCGTCGACGTCAACGGCTACTACGAGCACCACAACCACGACGACCGCTACGTGCAGCAGGGCGACATGCTGTGGGCCGTGGTCGACTCCGACGGCACGCTCGTGAGGTCCAGTGACGGTGTGGCCTCGGCCGAACTGCTCGACGGGGTGCTGCCCGCCGGTGACTACGCCGTGGTGTTCGAACGGGACATCAGTGAGTGCGCCTACCAGGCGACCGTCGGCCGCCCCGGCGTCAACGTCGGACCGTCGGTGGGCTTCGCCCAGGTCGCCAACTGGACCGCTGACCCCGACAACGGCGTCATAGTGTTCACCAAGGACCAGAACGGTGCGGGGGTCGAGAACCGAGGCTTCCACCTGCTCGTCACGTGCTGATGCGCTGACGGCGTCACACCAACCGATGCCGCCCCGGAACAGCGAGTTCCGGGGCGGTGTCGCGTTCCCCATGCGGGCGGCGACGATCGGATCGGCCACGATGTCGGGATGGAATTCGATCTGGCCCAGACCGACGCACTGCTCTCGACCACCCGCGCCGTGCGCAAGCGGCTCCACCTCGAACGCGAGGTGCCCGACGACGTGCTGCTCGAGTGTCTCCAGCTCGCAGTGCAGGCCCCGACCGGCTCGAACCAGCAGGGCTGGCGCTGGATGGTGATCCGCGACGCCGACAAGAAGGAAGCACTCGCCGAGATGTACCGCGAAGCCGGCGGCGAGTACCTGGCGTCGGCGGCGGGGGCGGCCGACGACAGCACGCAGCAGGGCCGCGTGATCGACTCGGCCAACTACCTGGCCCAACATCTCGGCGAGGTACCGGTGCTCGTGATCCCGATGATCATCGGTCGCCTGCCCGACAACAGTGCCGCCGCGGCAGCGGGGTTGATGGGCTCGATCATGCCGGCGGTGTGGAGCTTCCAGCTCGCGCTCCGCAGCCGCGGGCTCGGCAGTTGCCTGACCACACTGCACCTCGGCAAGGAGCAGGAGGCCGCCGAACTGCTCGGCATCCCCGCCCACATGACGCAAGCCGGTCTGCTCCCGGTGGCGTACACCAAGGGCACGGACTTCAAGCCCGCGCAGCGGCCCCCGGTCGAGAAGATCACGTACCTCGACACGTACAAGAACCCGATTCGCTGACACCGGTCGACCGGCCGAGCCACCGGCCGGTCGGGCGCCCGGTGGATTGCCGGAACCGAGCGGTACCGTCGGACAGCGAAGTCCCCTTCTCGAAAGCGAGTCACCGATGACGACCGATCAGCCCCTCGACCGCCGGAAGTTCTACATCGACGGTGCCTGGGTCGACCCCAGCACCCCGCACGACGTCGACGTGATCGACCCGTCGACCGAGGAACCGTGCGCGGTGATCTCGTTCGGGTCGGAGGCCGACACCGACGCCGCGGTGGCGGCGGCGAAGGCGGCGTTCCCGGCCTGGGCCGCGACCGATCCGGCCGAGCGAATCGCGCTGCTCGAGAAGTTGCTCGAGGTGTACACCGCTCGCTACGGCGAGATGGCCGAGGCGATCTCGCTGGAGATGGGCGCGCCGATCTCGATGGCCCAGACGGCGCAGGCCGGTTCGGGCACCTATCACCTGCAGAACTTCATCGAGGAGCTCAAGAAGTTCGATTTCGACCGTCCGCTCGGCGACGACGCCCCCGGTGACCGGATCCTGTACGAACCGGTCGGCGTGTGCGCGCTGATCACGCCGTGGAACTGGCCGATGAACCAGGTCACGCTCAAGGTCGCACCGGCCGTCGGGGTGGGCTGCACGATGGTGCTCAAGCCGTCGGAGGTGGCACCGCTGTCGTCGTACCTGTTCGCCGACATGATGCACGAGGCCGGGTTTCCCGCCGGCGTGTTCAACATGGTCAACGGCGACGGCGCCGGGGTCGGTACGCAGCTGTCCGGTCATCCCGACGTCGACATGGTGTCGTTCACCGGCTCGACGCGAGCCGGCGTGGCGATCACGAAGAACGCCGCCGACTCGGTGAAGCGCGTGGCGCTCGAACTCGGCGGCAAGGGCGCCAACATCATCTTCGACGACGCCGACGAGAGGGCCGTCGTGCGCGGCGTGCGTCAGTGCTTCAACAACAGCGGCCAGTCGTGCAACGCCCCGACCCGCATGCTCGTGCACCGCTCGCGTTACGCCGAGGCGCTGGCCGAGGCCGAGCAGGCCGCGGCCCAGACCGCGGTGGCCAACGCCCACGAAGAGGGTCGCCACATCGGCCCGGTCGTGTCGGAGGTGCAGTGGAACAAGATCCAGGGCCTGATCGCGAAGGGTGAAGAGGAGGGTGCCCGTCTCGTCGCCGGCGGCACCGGTCGGCCCGACGGGTTCGACGCGGGCTACTACGTGCGGCCGACCGTGTTCGCCGACGTCACGCCCGACATGACGATCGCCAAGGAGGAGATCTTCGGGCCGGTGCTGTCGATCCTGCCGTTCGACACCGAGGACGAAGCGATCGAGATCGCGAACGACACGGCGTACGGGTTGACCAACTACGTGCAGACACAAGACCCCGAGCGGGCGCGCCGGGTGGCCCGCCGGCTGCGCTCGGGCATGGTCGAGATGAACGGTCAGCCGCGCGCGGCCGGTGCCCCGTTCGGGGGTTACGGCCAGTCGGGCAACGGCCGCGAAGGCGGCTCGTGGGGCATCGAGGAGTTCTGCGAGGTCAAGTCGGTCAGCGGCTGGACCTGATCGCGAGTTGTGCCAGGCACAACTCGCGATGTCTCGCCGTCGGCGCTGCCCGACGTTCGAATCGGCCGCACATCGTCGATACTGGTGGGGTGGGAATTCGTCCGATGGCAGCACTCGGCGGCGTCGTCGCCGCGGCGATGTTCGCAGCGGTGGCGAGCGCGGCCATCGGGCAGATCGATGATGCGGCGACGGTTGATGTGCAAGCCGTTCGCGTCGGCGACGTGGTTCCCGGCGACGACGCGGTCCCGGGCGGCCCGAGTCTCGACCCGTTCGTGTGCCGTGACTACCGGGCGTCGGTCGCCGGCAGCGTCAGCGACCCCACGTTGACGGAGATCTCGGGCATGGCCCGAGGGCGTCGCGACGAGTCGGTGCTGTGGGTGCACGAGGACTCCGGCGCGAAGCCGGACGTGCACGCGCTCCGCCTCGACGGCACGGTGCGCAAGACGTTCCGCCTCGCCGGCGCGAACGCGAAGGACTGGGAAGACATGGCGATCGGCCCCGGCCCGGCGCCGGGCGTCCATTATCTGTACCTGGGCGACGTCGGCGACAACGCCAAGAAGCGTGACTCGATCGTCGTGTACCGAGTTCCGGAACCCGCGGTGTCGGGCGGCGGCATGTCGACGCTGAGCGGCGTGGAGTCGATCACGCTGAAGTACCCGAACGCCCCGTACAACAGCGAGGCGATGGCGGTCGGTGCCGATGGCACGATCTACGTGATCACGAAGTCGGCCGGGACCAAGGTCTTCATGGCGCCGTTCCCGCAGTCGACGAGCGGTGTCACGACGATGCAGGAGGTACCGGCCGGGACGCTGGCGTCGCGAACCGACATGTCGGGAGCCGATATCCGGATGGACGGGCAGGCGCTCATCGTCCGCGGGTACCGAAGCGCCTGGACCTGGCCGATCGAGCCGGGGGAGTCGATGGCAACGACGCTGGCCCGGACGCCGTGCCTGACCCCGGGGTTTCGTGACGAGAAGCAGGGCGAGTCGATCGCCTTCCTCGCGAACGATGGGTCGTACACCACGACGGGGGAGATGTCGCGGGCCCCCGTCCGACAGTTCACCCGTTAGCCGGACCAACCGGAGCCCGGAATCCGAGCCCGCCGTCAGGGCAGTGCGAGCGAGCAAGCGTCGTGCCCGGAGACGACGCGGTCTCTCTCGACAGGATGCTCGTCGTGTCACCCGCAGTGAGGGTCGGCGGCAACATAGGGGCGTGGAAGGCATCGGACTCGAGGAGGCCTACGTCAAGTGGGCGGACGAACTGGTCCGGTTCGCGACCGTGCTCGTCGGGCCGGATGATGCGGCCGACGTCGTTGCCGACGCGTTCGTCCAGTTGCTCGATCAGCCCGACTGGGGGCGGGTCGACCAGCCGCGGGCGTACCTGTTCGGGGTGGTCGCGAACCGGGCGAAGATGTCGCAGCGGTCGTCGTTTCGGCGACGTCGCCGTGATGAACGTGTGGTCCGGCGACAGCGCGTGGCGGCCCCCGAGGCAGCGGCCCACTCGTCGGCAGCCGATGACTTGGGTGTGCTGAGCGCCCAGCAGCGGACGTTCGTCTACCTCGCGTACTGGGAGGACTGGACGGCGACACAGATCGCAGAACAACTCGGCGTGTCGGGAGGAACGGTGCGGCGCCAGCTCGCGCGCGCTCGCACGAAGCTACGGGAGGAACTCGCATGATCGATCTCGAAGGCGACGACATCCGCCGGCTGATCGCAGCCGACCGCGACCGGGCACCGCTGCCCGTCGAGTGGAGCGACGTCGTCGCCCGCTCCGCCCGGCGTGCCGAGTCGCGGCGCCGTCCGGTGCTCGCCGCTGCGGCAGCGATCGTGGCGATCGGTCTGGCCGGCATGATCGTGGTAGGGGTGAGGGATGGTGGCGGCGACACCGCTGACCTGCCACCGGCTCCGACGGCAGCCGACCGTTCGCCGGAGACGACGGTGGTGACCGGCACAGCAGCAGACCCACTGGCCGACCTGGGCGACGGCGACTGGGTCGTCCCGTCACCACTGCCCGACGGCTACCGGCGGCTCGCAGCGTCGGTCGGTTCGCCGACGGGCCGGCGCTCGCAGATCTTCGTCCACGCCGGCAACGAGCGACAGATCAGGCTCGATGTCGGCGAGCGCGGCTCCGTGCCGGACGACGCCGACGAGGTGCTCATCGGCGGCGTGGCCTGGCTGCGTTGGACGTCATCGTCAACCGAAGGTGGCGACGACGGCAACGTCCAACTGGAGCGGACGCTGGACGACCGAACGGTGACGTTGCGCACCGAGACGGCGAACGCCGTGGTGCTGGACGAGTTCGCTCGCTCGCTCGTCGTCGTCCCCGGTGACGAGATCGACTTCGAATACCTGGATCCCGACGGGTTCCACACGGTGGTCGCCACGATCGAGCTCGACGATGGGGCAGCCACGCTCGGCGTCCAAGGTATCGACGGCTTCTTCTGCTGGAGGATCGGCTACGACGGTGCGAGCGGCCGTACCGAGGCTCGAGGTGCGTGCGACAACACCACGACGCCCGAGCGCCCGCTCGCCACCCTCGGCTACCTTCGTGTCGGTGACGGCACGTTCGTCGCCGTCCTGGCCGACCCGAGCGTCGACCGGTTCGAGGTCGAGGCTGCCGACGGCGACATCGTGAGCATCGAGCCTCGCGACGAACTCGGACAGTTCGATCACGGATTCTGGTTGGGAACCGGTGGTGTGGCCGGCTCACTCCTGGGGTCGGACACCGTGACCGTTCACTTCGACGACGGCTCCGTCGTCGAAGTGCAAGCCGGCCCAGCCGGCGACTGGGCGGTCGTCGGTCGTGAATCCGACAGTGGCTCCGACGATGCCGAACCCGAACCCTGAGAGCTGCGGACGGACCGTCATCCGCCTGGCCCGTCGGCGCCGCGATCTGCGACGTGCTCGACTACCGGTCAGCTGGTTTCCCGGTCGCCCAGATCTCCTCGCCCTCGTCGTCCAACTCGTGGGTTCGTACCAACCCGATGCGCGCGGCGACGGCCTGTGACGCGACATGTCGTGGATGTACATGGGCCTCGACCCGGCGGACGTCGTGGGACGTGAGCCATTCGCACATGGCTGCCGCGGCCTCGGTGGCGAGTCCACGCCCTTGGTCTCGCACGCCGACGACCCAGGCGACCTCCGCCGAGTCCCCGACCACGGTCGCCTGGACGAACCCGACGGCCCGTCCGTCGTCGTCGGCGCGGATGACCCAGTTGCACCAGGTTTCGTCAGCGTTGCCCGAACCGGCCGTTTGCCGTCGATACCGGTCGGTGAGCGACTCCGGCGTCGGCGGTTCGCCGCCGGTGAACTCGTAGAGCGCGACATCGCCCAGCACGGTCACCATCTCGCCGGCGTCGCTCACACGGAGCGGGCTCAACACGGTGCGTTCCGTCTCGATGGGCGTCGGGTTCACCTCCCGACTCTCGCACGGGGATACTCAGGCGTGAGCCATGTCCAGGATCGTCTGCTTGATGGCGGCCGGGTCTTCGGTCATCATCTGGTGGCCGATGCCGGGCAGCTCGATCACGGTGGCCGACGGCAGCGCCGCGGCCAGCGCACGACCACCCTTCGCAGGCGTCATCTTGTCGCCGAGGCCGATCACCACGGTCGCCGGGCACGTCACCTCGGCGGCTGCCTCGACGGCGCGGTCGAATGCCACGCAGGCACGGAAGTCGGTCGCCAGCACACCGGGCCGACCGTTCTCCACCAGCGCCATCGCGCCGCCGATCATCCACAGCCCGGGTGTCGGGTTCGGAGCGGTGTGGGCGGGTTTGGCGTGTCCCCATGCCGACATCAACGCGGCCGCACGGGGCAGGTCGTGCTCGGCGGCGTCGAGCAGTTCGGGATGCACCGGCATGCCCGTCGCCGTGCCGCACAGCGTGGTCGATGAGACGAGCTCCGCGTGGCGGCTCGCCAGCTCGAGCGCGATGAAGGTGCCCATCGAGTGCCCGACCGCGTGGACCGGCCCGAGGTCGGCTGCCGCCACGAACCGCACGATCCAGTCGGTCATGTCGGCGATCGTCGTCAGCGGCTCGCCGCCGCTGCGGCCGTGGCCGGGCAGGTCGACGGCGACGGCACGCAGGCCGCGATACGCGAGGTAACGGGTCTGCAGGTACCAGATCGTCGAGTCCATGCCGGCGCCGTGGATCAACAGCACGACCGGGCCCTCGGAAGTGCCGATGTCGACCCCGCCCGTGGCTGCGTCGGCGTCGATGCCGTCGACCTGCACGATCATCGCTGACTCGCCTTCAGCGCCCGTGCCAGATCGTCGACGATGTCGTCGGCGTCCTCCAGCCCGACCGACAACCGCACGAGATCCTCGCTGATGCCGACCGCCTCCAGTTCGTCCCCCGACATCTGACCGTGGGTGGTCGACCCCGGGTGGATCACCAGTGTCTTGGCGTCGCCGACGTTGGCGAGATGCGACGCGAGCTGCACCGCCTCGATGAACTTCCGTCCCGCAGCACGGCCGCCCTGTACACCGAAACTCAGGATCGCGCCGGCACCCTTCGGGTAGAGCCGCTGCGCGAGTTCGTGGTCGGGATGGTCGGGTACCCGCGGGTGTCTCACCCACGTCACCGCGTCGTTCGCCTGCAGCATCTCCAGCACCCGGTCGGTGTTCTCGACGTGGCGGGCCATCCGCAGCGGCAAGGTCTCGATGCCCTGCAGCAGCGCGAACGCGTTGTGCGGGCTCATGCAGGCGCCGAAGTCGCGCAGGCCTTCGGCGCGGGCGCGCATGCCGAGCGCGGCCGGGCCGAACTCCTCGGCGAACACGATCCCGTGGTAGCCGGCGTACGGCTCGGTCATCGTCGGGAACTTGTCGCTCGCCGCCCAGTCGAACCGGCCGCCGTCGACCAGCACGCCACCGAGCGCGGTGCCGTGCCCGCCGAGGAACTTGGTGGCCGAGTGCAGCACGATGTCGGCGCCGTGCTCGATCGGGCGGAGCAGGTACGGCGTCGAGAACGTCGAGTCGACCATCAGCGGCAGGCCGTGCGCGTGTGCCACGTCGGCCACGGCCCGAACGTCCATCACCTCGATGCCCGGGTTGCCCAACGTCTCGCCGTAGCAGAGCTTGGTGTTCGGCCGGACCGCTTCCGCGAACGCCTGCGGGTCGCGCGGGTCGACGAACGTGGTGGTGATCCCGAAGCGGGGGAGCGTCAGGTTCATCATGTTGTACGACCCGCCGTACAGGTTCTTCGACGCGACGATGTGGTCGCCGGCGCTCAGCAGCGACGCCACCGCCAGGTGGAGCGCCGCCGTGCCGCTCGCGGCGGCGACCGCTCCGACGCCACCTTCGAGCGCGGCGACGCGCTCTTCGAGCACGGCGACGGTCGGGTTCGAGATCCGGCTGTAGATGTGACCGGGCGCTTCGAGATTGAAGAGCGCGGCGGCCTCGTCGGTGTCGGGGAACGAGTACGACGTGGTGAAGTAGATCGGCACCGCACGGGCGCCAGTCGTGGGGTCGGGCCGTTGGCCGGCGTGCAGGCTGAGCGTGTCGAAACGCAGGAAGTCGGGCTCCACCATGTCGGCGACACTACCGATCGACGCCCGCCGGCATCGCCTGACGGTTGGTGCCGGGCACCGACCGTCGCGAGGATGGTGGGATGGTGAAGAAGATCCCGGCCGACGACCGACGCGCGCAGTACCGGGCGAGCGATGTCGAACTCGAGCGGGCGCAGCTCGCCGACCATCTCGCCGGTCGGCATCGCTGGGTGCTGGCCACGACCCGCTCCGACGGGCGCCCGCAGATGAGCCTGGTGTCGGGCGGGATGATCGCCGACGGCCGCCTCGCCGTGGCCACCTACCCGCAGCGGGCCAAGGCCAAGAACGCCCGTCGCAACCCGCACGTGTCGGTCGCCGTGCTGGGGGAGGAGTTCGACGACGCGTGGGTGCAGATCGACGGCGACGCCGAGGTGCTCGACATGCCCGAGGCCTCCGATGCCTTCGTCGAGTACTTCCGCAGCATCTCCGGCGA
>CAXAWD010000073.1:0-11855 GCA_963972325.1 uncultured Acidimicrobiaceae bacterium | reverse complement strand
ATGTAGGAGCCGTACGAGAAGCCGATCGCGCCCGAGGCGGTCGCCGACTGCACCAAGGACCCCAGCGGCGTGTTCCGCAAGCCCGGCACCGCAGGCGCCTGGGACGGGTCGAACGAGACGCTCGACGACCTCACGCTCGCCAAGCTCGGCGACGGCTCCCCTGCCGTGGAGGTCGACGGCGAGATCAAGGAGGGCTTCCCGACGCCGTCGAAGAAGCTCGAACTGTTCTCGACCACGTTGAAGGACTGGGGCTGGCCCGAACACGCGACGCCCGGCTGGATCCCGTCGCACGTGCACTGGGAAGACCTCGACCTCGCCGGCAACGAGCGCATCCTGCTGCCGACGTTCCGCATCCCGACCCTGATCCACACCCGCTCGGGCAACTCCAAGTGGCTCAACGAGATCAGCCACCGCCACCCGCTCTGGATCCACCCCAGCGACGCCGAGCAGCTCGGCATCGAGGAGAGCGGTCTGGTGCGGATCACCACCCGGATCGGCCACTTCGTCATCTCCGCGTGGCGCACCGAGGGCATCCGACCCGGCGTGGTCGCCGCCTCGCATCACATGGGCCGCTGGCGGATCGAAGAAGATCAGGCCAAGTCGTGGGGAAACGGCAAGGCTCGTATCGACCACGACGGCAGCGAGTGGACGCTGACTCGGGAGCACGGCAACGCGCCGTACGACTCCGGTACGAAGGCCCAGGGCGGCGACCCGGACACGCAGCGGATCTGGTGGAACGACACCGGGGTCCACCAGAACCTCACGTTCTCCGTGCAACCCGACCCGATCTCCGGCATGCAGTGCTGGCACCAGCGGGTGCGCGTGACGCCGGCCGAGCCCGGCGACCGGTACGGCGACGTGGCGGTCGACACGACGAAGTCACGGGAGGCCTACCGGGATTGGCTCACCAAGACCCGACCGGCACCCGGCCCCGGCGGGCTGCGGCGCCCGTTGTGGTATGCGAGGCCACTGAAGCCGGAGCCGAGCGCCTATCGTGTGTGACCAGGGATGAGCGTGTCAGAATTCACCGAAGGGGCGAAGGCGCTCGACCGTCGATCGAGCACGCCGCTGTGGGCGCAGCTCGATACCGAACTGCGCCGCCGTATGGAGCTGGGCGACTTCGCCGACCGGTTCCCCACCGACCGCGAACTCATGGAGGTGTACGACGTCAGCCGTCACACCGCCCGCCACGCCGTCAGTCAGCTCGGCGCCGACGGCATTCTCCGACGGGCCCGCGGCGTCGGCACCTCGGTCGACCGGCGCACGTTCGAACGCTCCCTCGGTTCGCTCTACAGCCTGTTCCAGGTGGTCGAAGAGAGCGGCGTGCCACAGCGCAGCGAAGTGCGACGTCTCGAACTGGTCACCGACGCCGAGGCTGCCGATCAGCTCGGGCTCACCGCGGACGCATCGCTGGTGCTGATCGACCGCCTGCGTTGGGCCGGCGACGAACCGCTGGCGATCGATCGCATCTGGCTGCCGGCCGACGTGGCCGAGCCACTGCTCGACATCGATTTCACCCGCACCTCGCTGTACGCCGAACTCGAGCGGGTCGCCGGTATGCGACCCGGGGCCGGGTGGGAACGGATCCACCCGTGCATCCCGACCGACGACGAGCGGGCCTCGCTCCAACTCGACGCCGGCGAGGCCGTGTTCTCGATCGAGCGGCTCGGCACCTGCAACGGCGACGCGATCGAGTGGCGGGGCACCACCATTCGCGGCGACCGGTTCACGCTCGTCGCCGACTGGACCGCCGGACAGCGCAACGAGCTCCGCCCACACATGGTCGTCGGCTGAGCACGATGGCCGACGCGCCGGAACTACACCCCCAACTGGCGGCTGTCGCCCACCTGCTCGGCACCTGGACCGGTCGAGGTCACGGCGAGTACCCCACGATCGAGTCGTTCGACTACGTCGAGACGGTCACGTTCTCCCACGTCGGCAAACCGTTCCTCGCCTACTCGCAGCGGACGCGGCGTCTGCTCCCCGACGGGTCTCTGGCCGAGCCGCTGCACGCCGAGACCGGCTATTGGCGGTTCCCGTCACCCGGTGCCGTCGAAGTCGTGCTCAGCCACCCGACCGGCGTCACCGAGATCGAGCAGGGCACCGTCGAGCTGGGCGACGATGCGACCCGACTCGAGCTGGCGAGTACACAGATCGGCCTGTCCGGCACCGCGAAGTCGGTCACCGAACTGGCGCGCACGATCATCGTGCACGGCGACACCTTCGAGTACCGCCTGGCGATGGCCGCTGTCGGCCAACCGATCCGGCACCACCTGGCGGCGACCCTGCTCCGGCAGACGGACCCCGCCTCCGCCTGACCGCTCCGACCCCGGGGGCCGTGTCGGCGAATCGTAGGCTTCGTGACATGACTGGCAACTCCCGTGATGTCGTGATCGTCGATGCCCTGCGCACACCGATCGGCCGCCGCGGCGGCGGACTCGCGTCGGTCCACCCGGCAACGCTGCTCGCCACGGTCCAGCGAGCGCTGGTCGACCGATCGGGCATCGACCCGGCCGAGATCGGCCAGGTGGTCGGTGGGTGTGTGAGCCAGGTCGGCGAGCAGAGCTTCAACGTCACCCGCACGGCGTGGCTGTCGGCCGGTCTCCCGCTCGAAACGGCGGCCACCACCGTCGATACGCAATGCGGATCGAGCCAGCAGGCGACCAACCTCGCCACGTCGCTGATCGGCTCCGGGGTCGTCGATGTCGCCGTCGCCTGCGGCGTCGAGGTGATGAGCCGCATCCCGATCGGGTCGAACTCGTCGAAGCGGTTGGGGCTCGGCATCCCGATCCCGAAGCCCTACTTCGAACAGTACGAGATGACATCCCAGTTCGAGGGCGCCGAGCGCATCGCCGACCGTTGGGGCATCTCGCGGGCCGACACCGACGCGTTCGGGCTCGCCTCGCAAGAGCGAGCGGCGCGAGCGTGGGCCGAAGGTCGGTTCGACGGCCAGATCGTCGAGATCGACGCCCCCGACCTGGACGACGCTGGCAACCCGACCGATTCGACCCACCTGGTCGCCCGCGACGAGGGGCTGCGCGACACGAACCTCGAGAAGCTCGCGTCGCTCGAGCCGGTTGGGCGCGAAGACGGCGTGCACACGGCGGGCAACTCCTCGCAGATCTCCGACGGCGCCGCGGCCGTGCTGCTGATGACCGCGGCAAAGGCCGCCGAACTCGGCCTGACACCTCGGGCGCGCGTCGTCGACACCTGTCTCGTCGGGGTCGACCCCGAACTGATGCTCACCGGGCCGATCGACGCCACCGAACGGCTGCTCGGTCGGAACGGACTGACGATCGACGAGATCGACAACTTCGAGATCAACGAGGCGTTCGCGGCGGTCGTGCTCGCCTGGCAACGCCAGGTCGGTGCCGACCCCGGGAAGACCAACCCGAACGGCGGAGCGATCGCGCTCGGTCACCCGCTCGGTGGCACGGGTGCGTTCCTCCTGACCAAGTCGCTGTACGAACTCGAACGAACCGAGGGTCGGCTGGCCCTGGTGTCGATGTGCTGCGGCGGCGGTCTCGGCACCGGCACCCTCATCGAACGCATCTGACGCTCAAGCCCGGCGCAGGGCATGCCGATTCCCCATCATGCCCGCCGTCTCCCGCCGCGCCCGTACGTCGACGACCAACGCCGGACGAGTGCTCGGGGTGCTCGCGACGCTGTTGATGTCGAGTGTGCTGGCCTGGGCCGCGCCCGCTGCCGCGGCCGATCTCTGCGACCCCGGCACGTTCTCGGCAACCGGCGCGGCGCCGTGCACCGACGCTCCCGAAGGGCATTTCGTCGACTCGACCGGCGCCACCGAGGCAACCCCGTGCACGATCGGCACCTACCAACCCGACACCGGGCAGACCTCCTGCCTCGACGTGCCGGCCGGCCACTACGGAGCCGCCTCCGGCGAATCCTCACCCACACCGTGCCCCGCCCGCCTCTACCAACCCGACCCCGGCCAAACCAGCTGCAAGGTCGCACCTCCCGGCACCTACGTCGACACCCCCGGCACCCCCGACCCCATCGACTGCACCGCCGGCACCTACCAACCCGACTTCGCCGCGACCTCCTGCCTCGACGCACCCGCCGGCCGCTACGTCGACACCACACGCGCCACCGAAGCCACCCCGTGCCCCACCGGCACCTACCAACCCGACACCGGCCAGACGTCGTGCATCGACGCCCCGCCGGGCCGATACGTCGACACCACCGAAGCCGTTGCGTCCACCGAGTGCCCGCTCGGTCGGTATCAAGACCTCGCAGGACAGATTGCGTGTGAACTCGCGCCACCCGGCACCTACGCCGACGTCACCGGACTCTCCGCTCCGCGGCTGTGCCCCGCGGGCTTCTTCCAGTCGGATCTCGGCCAGCACTTCTGCCTCGCCGCTCCCGCCGGAACGTTCGTGGTCGACACCGGATCGGCGGAGGCGACGCCGTGCGCCGTCGGCACGTTCCAACCGCTATCCGAACAGACGTCGTGCGAGGCGGCTCCTCCGGGACGCTTCGTCGCATCCACCGGGGCCATCGCTTCGACCCCGTGCGCGGCGGGTACGTACCAGCCCGATGCCGGCGCCGCCGAGTGTCCGGCGGCTCCCATGAACACGTTCGTGGCGGAGTCGGGCGCCATCGCTGCGACGCCGTGCCCCGACGGATTCCATCAGCCGTTGACCGGCCAGATCAGCTGCATCGAACGGATCGACGCCGTCACCACGGTGGAGCCCGGCCGTCTCCTCGACACACGACCCGACCACACCACCATCGACACCCAACACGCCGGCACCGGCATCATCCCCGCCGACACCCCCACCGAAATCCAGATCACCGGCCGCAACAACATCCCCACCAACGCCACCACCGCCATCCTCAACCTCACCATCACCCAACCCGACGCACCCGGCTTCGCCACCGTCTACCCCTGCACCGACGACATCCCCACCGCCTCCACCATCAACTACACACCCGGCCAAACCATCGCCAACGCCGTCACCACCCAACTCTCCCCCACCGGCACCATCTGCATCTACACCCTCGCCACCACCCACATCATCATCGACGCCACCGGCTACACCACCGACGACTCCACCCTCCACACCGTCGCACCCGGCCGCCTGCTCGACACACGACCCGACCACACCACCATCGACACCCAACACGCCGGCACCGGCATCATCCCCGCCGACACCCCCACCGAAATCCAGATCACCGGCCGCAACAACATCCCCACCAACGCCACCACCGCCATCCTCAACCTCACCATCACCCAACCCGACGCACCCGGCTTCGCCACCGTCTACCCCTGCACCGACGACATCCCCACCGCCTCCACCATCAACTACACACCCGGCCAAACCATCGCCAACGCCGTCACCACCCAACTCTCCCCCACCGGCACCATCTGCATCTACACCCTCGCCACCACCCACATCATCGTCGACGCCACCGGCTACACCGGCTGAGCGAGGACCGGCTGTCACACCGTGCAGGCACGCTGAGCGGGTGTCCGCGCCGATAGAACGACGAGCATGAAACCCGCCCGGAGCGCCCGCATCGCGTTCGCCGGCCTGGCAGCGGTCGGACTGGTCGCATGCGACGGTTCGCCGGAGGCGGCGCCCGCGAGCCCACCGATCGTCTCGGCCGTCGAGGCCAACGCGGTGGTCGACTACGTCGTCGACGGCGACACGATCGACGTGATCATCGGCGGCGACGAGGAACGGGTGCGCCTGACCGGCATCGACACGCCCGAGGTCGCCCATACGGCGTCCGGCTCCCGGCCGGCCACGACCGGCGAGTGCTTCGGCGACGAGGCCACGGCCTTCACCGAGTCGCTACTCCCGGTCGGCACCGCGGTCCGACTCGAACGCGATGTCGTGGGCCGTGACGACTACGGGCGGGTACTCGCGTACGTGTACCGGGCCGACGACGGCATCTTCGTCAACTACGAGATCGTCCGGCAGGGGTTCGCCCAGCCGCTGACGATCCCGCCCAACGTGACGTTCGCCGATCTGATGGTCGAGGCCGCTCGCGAGGCCGAGGCCGCCGACGTCGGGCTCTGGTCGGCCTGTCGCTGAGCGGCTGGGCTGTGCGAGCATGACCGCATGCTCGATCTGCGACATCGATTTCCCGCCGTCACCGAAGGCGCCAATGCGGCCTGGGCCCGCTTCGACGGGCCGGCCGGCACCCAGGTCGTCGACAGCGCGATCCAGGCGACCACGGCGTGGCAGCGCAGCGGCAACAACGCGAACAGCCACGGCGCCTTCGCCGCGGCGCAGGCCTGCGACGAGCTCGCCGAACGGGTCAGGCGCACGATGGGCGAGTTGCTGCATGCCGACCCGTACGGGTTCGTGATCGGTCCGTCGACCACCTCCAACATCTTCTCGATCACCCGGGCGATCGCGCGCGGCCTCCGACCCGGCGACGAGATCATCTGCACCCAGCTCGATCACGACTCCAACGTGTCGCCGTGGCTGCTGGTCGCCGCCGATACCGGTGCCACGGTGCGTTTCGCCGAGTTCGACCCGGCGACGGGCCGCCTCCCGGTCGAGTCGGTCACCTCGCTGCTGAACGATCGCACCAGGTGGGTCGCGGTCACGGGCGCCAGCAATGCGATCGGCACGATGCCCGACATCGTCGCGATCTCGGCTGCGGCGCACGGCGCCGGCGCCCGGGTCGTGGTCGACGGTGTGCACCTCACGCCGCACGCCCCGGTCGACGTCGGGGCGATCGGTTGCGACATCTACTCGACCAGCTCGTACAAGTGGTACGGGCCACACGCCGGCATCACGTGGGTCCGTCCCGAGCTGCTCGACGAACTCCCGGCGTACAAGGTGCGGCCGGCACCCGACACCGGCGCCGAACGGTTCCAGCTCGGTACACCCGCCTACGAGAACCTGGCCGCGATCGACGCTGCTGCCCGGTTCCTGATCGACACCGGCATGGACACGATCCGTTCCCACGAGCGAGCCGTCTTCCAGCGACTCCTCGACGGGCTGCTCGCCGACGAGCGCATCACCGTGTACGGCCCGCACGACCTGACCGACCGGGCACCCACGCTGGCGTTCAACGTCGCCGGGTTCACCGCCGAGGCCGCCGCCACGGCGCTCGCTGCAGAACGGATCGCCGTCTGGGACGGCAACTACTACGCCCTCGAGGCGATGGACCGGCTCGGCATCGACGGTGCGGTGCGGGCCGGAATCGCCGTGTATGTGACCGACGACGACGTCGATCGGCTGCTCGACGCCGTCGGCCGTCTCTGACCAGCGGTAGCGTCGGTACCGTGGGGACTCTCGCCGAACGCCTCGGATACGCCGCCGACACCAAGCTCGTCATCCTGTCCTGTGACGACCTGGGTTCGTGCCACGCCGCGAACGTCGGCGTCTACCAGGCCATTCGCGAGGGTGCCGCCACGTGCGCGTCGATCATGGTGCCGGCGCCGTGGGCGCAGCATGCCGCCGTCGAGTACCGGGCCACCGACGACATCGGCGTGCACCTGACCCTCAACGCCGAGCACGCCACGTACCGGTGGGGGCCGGTCACGCACGCCCCGTCGCTGCTGTCGGGCGAGGGCGGCTTTCCCCGCAACCTCGATGACCTCTGGGAGCATGCCGACCCCGACGAGGTGTACCGGGAACTCACGGCGCAGGTGAGTCGTGCGATCGCCTGGGGCATCGACGTGACCCACCTCGCTCCCCACTTGACGGCGATCACACTCCGGCCCGAGTTCTTCGGGATCTATCTCGACGTGGCCACCGAGTTCCGACTGCCCGTGCGGCTGCCGTCCACGGTCACCGCCGAGCAGGCCGGGTTCCCGTTCCGCAAGCTCGCCGCCGAAGAAGGCGTGCTGTTCCCCGATCACTTCGATCACGATTGGCGGGCCGGCTCACGCGAGCGGGTGCTGAGCGCGATCGCATCGCTACAACCCGGCGTCACCGAGCTGCACGTGCAACCGGCGATCGACACACTCGAGGTCCGGGCCCTGACGCCTCACGCCGAGCAGTGGATCGACGACCTGGCGTTCGTCACCGACGACGCGCTGCGAACGGCGATCGACGACGCCGGTGCGGTGTTGATCGGCTATCGCGAACTCAGGGATTCGATGCGAGCCGGCTGAGCGCCGAGGTCGCCGCCCCCGACTTCAGCACGTCGAGCACCTGCCCGCTGTGTCCGGTGGCCTTGACCCGGCCGCGCATGAACTCGACCGTGGCGTCGAAGTCGTCCTCGGCAGCGACGGCGATCGGCACCGAGAACACCACCTCGGCATCGTCGGGCCCGTCGACCCGCTCGTCCTTCTTGGCGACGACGACCCGGTACTGCACGCTCACGATGTGACCTCGGCGGTGGCACCGACGCCCTGGAACAAGTCGTGCTCGGGGTCGTCGTGGGTCGGGATGTCGCCGACCAGCGATCGGGCGAGGATCCAGTCTTCCCACGGGTAGATCTCGGCGAGTTCGTCGTCGGACAGCCCGAACCAGAACGCCGCGGTCGGGTCGACCTGGGTGGCGTGGGCCAGCAGCGACTGTGTGCGCGCCCACATGAACTCGCCGACCTCGATCCGGGTGGTCACCCGGTGGTCGGTGTCGGGTCGATCGAACCACTTCTCGTCGAACGGCGATTCGCCTCGATGCTTGAGCAGCCCCTCGTGCATGGCGACCAGTCGACGGCGGCTCCAGGTGGAGTAGTAGAGCTTGAGCGGCTGGAACGGCGAGCCTGCCTCGGGGTACCAGGCCGGATCGCCCGCCCGCTCGAAGGCGAGCACCGAGATCTCGTGCACCCGGAGATGGTCGGGGTGCGGGTACCCGGCCTGATCGTCGTTGTACGTCATCAGGACCTGCGGCTTCGTGCGCCGGATCTCGGCGACGAGGCGTTCGGTGGCCTCGTCGACGTCGGCTCGATGGAAGCAGTCGGGATGGTTGTTCGGTTCGGAGTCGGCCATGCCGGAGTCGCGGTAGCCGAGCATGATGACCTCGTCGAACCCGATGATCTCGGCGGACTTGGCGAGCTCGGCCGGTCGCATCGACACGACCAACTCGCGCTCCTGCTCGGGAGTGAGGTCGTGGAACGGCTGACCGGGTTCGCGCAGCGTGGGGTTCTGGAGGTCGCCCTCTTCTCCGCCGGTGCAGCACACGAGCACCGTGTGGACGCCGTCGTGGTGGTACTTCGCGAGCGTCGGAGCGCCCTTCGATGCTTCGTCGTCGGGGTGCGCGTGCACGGTCATGATCGTTCGGGGTTCGGCCATCGACGCCCACGCTACCCGTGGCTACGCTCGGGTCGGATGACCGGACACCGTCGCCCCGCCCACCTCGCCGCCCTGGTCGCGGTCCTCTCGTTGGCGCTCGCCGCGTGTGGGGAACGTTCGGGCAAGGTGCTCGACGAACCCGTCTTCCCGCCACCGGCGACGCCCGCCCCCGCCGACGTGGCGACCGAGACGGTCCCCGTGTCGACCGCCCCGCTGCCCCTCACGCTGGTCACTCCGTGGGTCGACGGCGCCGCCATCCCGGCCCGCAACACGTGTGCGGATGCCGGTGTGTCGCCGGCGATGACCTGGTCGAACGTGCCGGCGGGCACGGTCGAGTTGGCGGTCTCCGTGGTCGATCCCGACGCCGATTCGTTCGTGCACTGGATCGTCTACGGCATCTCGCCGGTCACCCCCGGGCTCGGCGAGGGGCAGCTCCCGGAGGCGACCTTCGAGTGGGAGAACTCGGCCGGACAGCCCGGTTGGTTCGCCCCGTGCCCTCCGGACGGCGAAACACACCGGTACGTGTTCACGGTGTACGCGCTCAACCAACAGCTCGAAGTTGCCGATGATGCAGGACCAACCGAAGTGCTCTCCGTCCTCGACGCGATCACCATCGCCCGCTCGTCCGTCTCCGGCATCACCGCCGGGGCCGGGTGAGTCGGCAACCCACTCATGACCGACGACCGCATCGCCCTCGCCACCAACGAACCGTCCGCGCTCGACGCCGACGGGGTCGACCGGCTGCGCCATCTGGTCGATGCGGCCGGGATCGCCACGATCTTCACCACGATCCGTGGCGAATTCCTGCACGCGAACGCTGCGGGTGCCGAGCTGTTCCGCTCCCAAGCGGTGCCCGGTGGTCGTCTCGACGGGCGCGAGTCGCTGCGCACGGTGCTCGATCAGATCCCCCAGCGGCTCCTGACCGATCCGGAGGGCGGCGTCTGGCACGGCGACGTCGACGTCAGCGTGCACGGCACCGCCGACTCCGTGCAGGCCACCACCGTGCTGGTTCATCACGACCCGACATCGCCCGACGGGGGCTACATCGCGGTCATGTGCCAGGACGTCACCGAGGAGCGACGCCGACAGCAGTCGCTGTTGCAGCTGCTCGAACACGACAACGTCACCGGCCTCTACAACCGAACGGCGGCCGTCGAACGTCTGACCGATGCGCTGCGGCGGATCGTCGAGGACGGTGGCGAGGTCGCCGTCCTGCTCGTCGACATCGACCGGCTGCGCGACGTCAACGACGCGCTCGGCCACGAGATCGGCGACCGGCTGCTGGCGTCGACCGCCAAACGACTCTCGACCGCGGTCCGTCCCAACGATGTCGTCGCACGCCTCGGCGGTGACCAGTTCGTGGTGATCTGCCACGCCGTGCCCGACTCGGCCGTCGCCATGGAACTCGCCGACCGGGTCCGGCGGGCGCTCACCGGACGTCTCACCATCCGCCAACTCGAACTCGACGTGTCGGTCAGCGTGGGCGTGGGGATCACCGACGCGGCACTTCGCGAGCTCACGCCCGACGTCGCCGCCGTGCACCTGATCACCCGGGCCGACACCGCCGTGCATTCGGCGAAGCAGGCCGGGCGGGCACGGTGCGCCCGATTCACCGACCAACTCCAGAACGCGGCCAAGATCCGAACCGAACTCGCCGCGGCGCTCTCCAAGGCGTTGCGCGAGGGCGAGTTGCACGTGGAATACCAGCCGATCTTCTCCGCCGTGTCCGAACAGGCCGAGGCCGCTGAAGCGCTCGTACGGTGGTCGCACCCCGTTCGCGGTCGGATCGAGGCCAGCGAGTTCATCCCCGTCGCCGAGGAGACCGGCGTCATCGTGCCGATCGGCGACTGGGTGCTGCAACAGGCCTGCATCGCCACCCGCTACTGGATCGACAACGGCGTGGTCGGGCAGCGCTTCGCGGTGCACGTCAACGTTTCGCGGATGCAGTTGGCCAACAGCACGTTCGTCAACCGGGTCGTCGACCTGTTGCGTGAGTACCAGTTGCGTCCACGTCAGATCGTGCTCGAAGCACGCGAGGCGACACTGCTCGGCAACGACGCCGAGGCGGTGATCCGCTCGGTGCGTGCGCTCCGCCGCGTCGGCGTCCGGATCGCGCTCGACAACTTCGGCACCGGCTCCAACGCCCTGTCGCTGCTCACCGAGATCGGCGCCGACGTCCTCAAGTTGGACGGCACACTCGCGTTGCCGAGTGGAGCGTCCGAGGCCGACACGCGCGTCGTGCGGGCGCTCGTGCTCCTGGCGCATGCGCTCAACATGGAGGTGGTCGCCGAACGGGTCACCGGGGTCGAGCAGTTGCGTCGACTCCGTGCCGCCGGTTGCGACCTCGTCCAGGGGCACCTGGTCGGCAAGCCCACCTCGCCCGACCGGCTGGTGGCCCACATGAACCTCGATTGACCAGCGGTACCCTGGCACGGTGCCGACTCCCCAGGTCATCGACGTCGAGTTGGAGCGACAGCGCGAGTTGCGTGTCACGTACGACGACGGTGTGACCTGCACCTTCCCGCTCCTCGACCTGCGCCAGGCGTGCCCGTGCGCGGCGTGTCGAGGTCGCCGCGAGACCGACCTCCCCGCGTACGGCGGGTCGTCGATCGAGGCTCGTGGCGCCGAG
>CAXAWD010000072.1:0-11888 GCA_963972325.1 uncultured Acidimicrobiaceae bacterium | reverse complement strand
AACGGTTCGACTCCGGCGATGACGGTCGACCGGCGGTGCTCGCCTCGGTAGTGCGTGACAGCAGCCGCCATGAACGCCCCGACGCCCATCGGTACGACTACGAAGTCGGGTTGGCTCAGGCCGGTCGCGTCGATGGCGTGGTCGATCTCATGGAAGATCGTCGAGTAGCCGTCGATGACGTCGGCGGGTGTGGTTTCATATCCTGGCCACGAGGTGTCCGAGATGACCAGGCATCGATCGCTGGCCTCCCGGCTCGAGCGGGCGACCGCGTGGTCGTAGTCGCCATCGATGACCGTGACCGTCGCGCCCTCGCTCTCCATCGCCTCGATGCGGGCGCGCGCCATCCCGACCGGAACGAAGATCTCGGCGTCGAACCCGAGGAGGCGTGCCATGAAGGCAACTGCGCGTCCGTGATTCCCATCGGTCGCTGTCGCGAGCTTGAACGGCTTGAGGTGGGCGACCTCGTGTGCCAAATCGCTGATGTTCTCCCACCGGCCTGGTTCGTGACCCATGTGGCCACAGATCGCTCGATACGTCGCCCACGATGCTCCGAGGATCTTGAACGACGGGAGCCCCATGCGCCGCGTCTCGGCCTTGATCAGGACGCGTCCGAGCCCGAGGTCGGCGGCGAGACCGGGCGCGTCGAACAACAGGCTCGGTTCGTACGCCGGCATCCGGCGATGGAACTCCGCAACTGCGGACGGCGCCAGGGGCCAGGTTCGTTCAGAACGCATCGCGTTGCGCGTCACGGTCGCAATGGTCATGCTGCAGTCTCCTCCGGCGCGTCGATGATCGCCACCCCCACCGGTCGCGTCCCGAACCGTCAGTGGCATTTGGCGAGGTCGAAGCACCAGGGACGGCGGTTCGGCAGCGCCCTGGCGACTGCGATGTCGTCGGTTGATGCGTCGGCGCCGTACGCGGCCGAGTAGAGCCCGAGCGGCCCGCTCTCGGTGGCGAGCGCGTACAGGATCGCCTGGTCGTCGGGGTCCGACGTCCCTTCGAAGCGAACGAGCTCGTCGATGACCATCACGGAGGGATCGAAGCGGTCGCCGCATCGATCGCACCACAGCTGTCTGCGGTGCGTCCGAAGGTCGTGGATGTACCCCGCCTCGACCAGTCGGTCGATCGCTTCACTGAGCGTCTCCATCGCGGCCATCGCTACCTCCTTCCGGTCCACACCCGAGCAGGGAAGAGTTGGGGCCGTCTCGCCCGACCGGCGAGCTGCAGGTCGAGGGATGTGATGACCTCGACGATGGCCACTGAGACATCGTCGACGGCGGCGACGATCCGGTCAGCGAGCGGCAACTCGAGTCGTGAGGCGTTCATCGAACCAGTCGGCTCGGTCCCGTCGTGGACAAGTTCATCGGCGACGAGTTCGTCGGTCATTGGTTCTCCTAGGATCGGCCGAGCCGTCGATACCGTCGGTCGGTCTCGGACTTGGATGGGGCACGTACCAGGATCGTCGACGACGCGAGCGACTCCGATGGCCGATCTCGACGTGATCAGCCCGCTTTCGCTGTCCGAAGTCCACATCACTCGGATTCAGGGCGCTGCGAACCAGAAGGCCTACCTCGCCAGGGTAGGCGTCCCGCGATGTGGTGGGGGTTTGAGGAGTCAGGGGGGCCACCTCTGGTGGGCAGCGGCGTGATATTCGGCGTCTGAGTTGTTCGACGCGTTCCGCGCTGGCGACGGCGTTGACCTGATCCGTGAATCCGTCAAGCTCGTCCTGCAAGAACTCATCGAGGTCGAAGCCGCCGACGCGATCCCAGGATGGGTTCGTCTCGCGGACCGTCGCACGCGGTTCGCGTGCTCCGAGCAGTTTCTTGACTGCGACGACGGTGCTGGGGCAGGATCTGGCGATGCCAGTGCTCGTGTCGCCGGCCGGCGCACAAACACAAGGATGATTCGTCAACTATTCCGGCTAAGATCGTACCTATGGTCGACGTCGACTGGTTGAACGAACCCGAGGAACGCGCCTGGCGCGGCCTGCAGTTGATGCAGATGCGCCTCGAGCGCGAACTGGCCCGCCAACTCGCCGCCGAGTCCGAACTTTCGTATTCTGACTACCTAGTGTTGGTCGCGCTCACCGAACGGCCGGACGGTCGTTTGCGCCTGTTCGAACTCGGTGAGTTGCTGAGCTGGGAGAAGAGTCGCCTGTCGCACCATGTGTCCCGCATGGAAAAGCGCGGTCTGGTCGACAAGGAGCCCTGCGACGAGGACCGTCGCGGGGCGTTCGTCGTGGTCACGCACCACGGCCGCTCTGAGATCGAATTGGCCGCGCCGGGGCATTTAGCCGCGGTGCGCCGACTCTTTCTTGACCACCTCGACGCAGGTCAGCTCGATCAGATCGGCGGCATCGCCGAGACCGTGCTCGCTTCGTTGAACCCCGATTCGCGCGACTCGGACTCCCGAGAGTCGGCGATCGGACCACCATGAGCAACGATTCCGACCAGATCAGCCGAAGCTGGCGGAGAGGCTGAGTTGCCGGGCGACGTCTCGCCTGCGGGCCGCATGAGTCGAAGCCCGATCCACCGCGACTTCCAACACGAGCGCTGTGTAGTCCAGGACGCGAAGAATGCACTCTGCCTTTCGGGATGGTCTGATCGGCAGACGACGGTGAAGACTACGGGAGGGGCGGCGGAGTGGCCGCGACGGGTCGGCCCAGCGAGGTTGATCGTCCGCACTTCACATGTGTTGTGAGATGTTCACAGTGGCCTCGGCGTGGTGAGTCTCGTTGGTAGGTGGCCGCGACGCTTGCGCAGGGCGATGGAGACTCAATGGTGGCGAGTTCGTATGCTCAGGCGGCCGTCACGAGCTCTTGGCGGTGACGCCGGAGCCCGACGTCGATCGCCAGGTCGGTGAACAGGTCGGCCATCTCAGAGCGATAGCGAAGCTGGATCGTTGACTCGGTGCCTGGTCGTGCCTGGAAGCTGTCGGCCTGATGTTCTTCGACTCCCGCGGAGCGGGCGCGCCGAACCCCGATACCCGCAAGCCACACGATCGCCGAGGCGGCATACGAGGCAAGCACCAGCAGCACGAGGCTAAGGGTGAACAACGTGACCGTTGCGACGAGACGTCCGGTTTCGTTCGGCTCCCACCGGTCGAACTGTGCTGCGAAACGAGGGTCCTCCTTTCGGATGCCACATCCACCTGCCTTCCCCCTCAACGAGTGGGTCGTGACCACCGCTTCCGACGTCTCCACACGAGCTCGGGGCCGTGGCGTCGTGATTCGCCGTACATCTTTCGCCAAGTTGCGATGGTCGCGCCGCAGGTCGTTTGGGTCTCGCGATCGACGGAACTCTCGCAGCTCACGTTCATGCCGAGTGTCGACCGAGAACGCTGCCACGAGGCTGACCACGCCGGCGAGCCACGCGACGATCGACATCGTCGCGACGCCGACGACGAGGAACACGACGCTCGACATGAGCAACAGGGCGACGGACGGGTCGTGCCGCCTCCGAACACGGGGGAGCTCTGGGGTCAGGCCGCCGACGTTGGGGGCAGGCCGAGACGATATCCGCTTGACTTCGACGATCTGGCGGTCGCGTGGGATGGGTCGGGCGGTGCTCATGGGATCTCCTCTTTCGTCTTGGGGTGGGTGGGTTACGGTGGTCGTGCGTTGACTCGTGTCGTGTCAGCGGGTGTGGGCCAGCAGCATCCAGCGGTACTTCTCGAGTCCCTCGAGCGTCTCGATCGCAGCGTCGTGCGCGACTGCGTCGAACGACTCGAGCTCCGCAAGCGAGGCGTGGATCAACTCAGCGACCGGATCGATGCGTTCGACGAGTTCGACACTGGCCTCGCGATCGGTGACCCACCCGTTCGGGAACGATCGACCTGTCCCGGCGGCCACGGTCGCGGGTCGTGCGTCGACCGGGGATCCGAGCGCGACGGCTCGAGCGGCGAGACGATCGGTCCACGTACGGACGTCGGCGGCGAGTTCGTCGGTCAGGGCATGCAACTGCACGAAGCCGGGGCCCGTCACGTTCCAATGCGCCTGTTTGGCATCGAGGGTGAGCGCGACGAGTCGCGGCAGCATCGCTTGGATCGTCGACGCCGCGGTCAGTCGGGCGGTGTCCGGCGCGTCGAGCGTGGTGGTGGTCATGTGAGCCTCCTCAAAGATCGGTGTTGACACCGATCAGCCTCGCTCAGGCCTGCCCATCAATCAGTGGCCACATCGGACGAACTCACCCAACTCCCGCTGTGGGATCCTCACACCGAGTCGAGGTCCGTCCGGGCCCGTCGCACCAACTTGCAGGCCTTCTAATCTGCGCTCGCCATGGGATCACCGGACGAGTCGACGGCCGTCATCTCGGTCCCGCACGACGACCCGATACGAGTCGAGGCGGCCGATTTCGCGAGAACACTTCGCCACTCGCAGGTTGATCGTGGTGTGTCCTCGAGGACGGGGACTGACAACGTTCGTCGGCCTGGCCCTGCACGCTCGAGACGAGATCGACCAGTTCAGGATCTCCGACGCACAACTCGTCCGAAGGATCTGCGGCGTCGGCGGGCCGCACATGAACTGGCCCATCGGCGCGTGGTGTTCGCCGTCAACGAGAGGCAGGTCCAAGCGTTGGATCTGCTCCGGTCACTCCAGGCCCGTGACAAGGCGGGCGATATGGTCGTACAGCTCCGGATCCGCCAAGGGACCGTACGCTGCGGCGAGCGTGCCGCGAACTTCGGTCGTTGGATCGCGTAGTCCGAACACGATCATCTCGTCGCCGGGGTCGGACGGACCCTCGAAGCGGTAGGTGCGCTCGACGATCGCCTCATCGATCGCACATTGCGAAATGCCGTCGTCGGTTCGCAACGCACCGTCAACCAGCTCGAAGTCAGCGGTATAGCCGTGACGACGCAACACGTCGATTGCCTCGGTCACCGTCACGGGAACGTCGTCGAATGGCACTTCCCGGTCTGGGCCGGGGCCGGCAGTCATGAACGTACACCTGAGTCCACGGGCAACGACAGCATCAGGTTCCCAACGCGCGAGTCCTGAGGTGACGCGTTCGATGTCATCGAGTCGATTCTCGCGGACGCGTCCGGCCAGCGCTAGCGCGCCGGCCTCGGACGGACCGATGCCACTCGGCCGGGATCGGGAATAGCGAACACAGCAGGGCTGTTCATGTAGTTGACACATCATCCAATTTAGATCAAGGGGCAGCAGAATGACGCCACAGGAGCCAACCGGCACAAACGAGCACAGTATGCAGTTCGGCATCTTCACGGTGGGCGACGTCACACGAGACCCCACCACCGGACGCATTCCGACCGAACACGAGCGGATCAAGGCCATGGTCGAGATCGCGGTCAAGGCCGAAGAGGTGGGCCTCGACGTGTTCGCCAGCGGCGAACACCACAATCCCCCGTTCGTGCCGTCCTCGCCGACCACGATGCTCGGCTACATCGCCGCCAAGACGAGCAAGCTGATCCTGTCGACGTCCACGACGCTGATCACGACCAACGACCCGGTCAAGATCGCTGAGGACTACGCGATGCTCCAGCATCTCGCGGACGGTCGTGTCGACCTCATGCTCGGCCGCGGTAACACCGCCCCGGTCTACCCGTGGTTCGGCAAGGACATCCGCGACGGCATCGACCTTGCGATCGAGAACTACGGTCTGCTTCGCCGACTGTGGGACGAGGACGTCGTCGATTGGGACGGTCGACACCGGACTTCGCTACGCGGGTTCACGTCGACGCCCCGCCCACTCGACGGCGTCGCGCCGTTCGTGTGGCACGGCTCGATCCGCAGCCCGGAGATCGCGGAGCAGGCCGCCTACTACGGCGACGGATTCTTCGCCAACCACATCTTCTGGCCCAAAGAGCATTTCATCGCGCTGGTCGACCACTACCGGGAACGTTTCGAGTACCACGGCCACGGGTCAGCGGAACAAGCGATCGTTGGGCTTGGCGGGCAGACGTTCATCCGACCGAACAGTCAGGATGCCGTCGACGAGTTCCGACCATATTTCGACCAGGCCCCGGTCTACGGGAACGGTCCGTCACTCGAAGAGTTCGCCGAGCAGACGCCGCTCAGCGTCGGCAGTCCCCAACAGGTCATCGACAAGACGCTCACCTTCCGCGAGCACTTCGGGGATTACCAGCGCCAGATGTTCCTGATCGACCATGCTGGACTTCCGTTGCCGACGGTGCTCGAACAGCTCGAGCTGCTCGGCGGCGAGGTCATCCCGGTCCTGCGCCGCGAACTGGCCGGCAGACGCAAAGCCGCGGTCGCTGACGCACCAACTCATGCGGCGCGCGTCGCACTGACCAGAAGCGCTTACGCAGCCTGATCGGGCTCGACCAGGTCGAGTACGTCCTGGTTCCGAGCCGCTGGCCGACGGCGCCTTCGCAGCGCGGGATCGGGATCGGATGCTTTCATCGACGGTCGCTCGTATGGGAGTCGCTTGTATGGGAGCAGCTGATGCGCGTGGTCGTGCTCGTCCCCTCGTGGCGAGCAACCAGATGTCAGATGTTCGTCTGGTCGGCAGGCACGGTGGTCGGCTGTGGCAGGTTCGTTCCAGTGGGCTCGCTCAACCGTGTTGGGCAGTCGGCGCCGAGCGCGTAGCTGATCATCGAGATCGATCCGTATGTGGCTCCGCCGACGAGCACTTCGGGAGTCTCGTTGCTCGCGGCGGCGAGTGCGGCGATGTAGAGCAGGGGGATGAAGTGGTCGGGGGTCGGTACGGCGAGGTCGAAGTCGTCGTGCCGGCCAAGCTCGACGATGTCGCCCGGGCGGTCGCGCATGAGAGCGGTGGCGGCATCGTCGAAGCGGCGGTTCCAGTCGAACGCTCCGTCGGGGTTGTTCCAGTCCATGCGGCGGAGGTTGTGCACGACGTTGCCGCTGCCGACGATGAGCACGCCTTGGTCACGTAGTGGTGCGAGGCGGGTGCCGAGGTCGAGGTGGTAGTCGAGGGGTTGGAGGGCGTTGATCGACAGCTGCACGACGGGGACGTCGGCGTCGGGGAACATGTGGGTCAGTACCGACCAGGTGCCGTGGTCGAGTCCCCAGCTGTCGGTGTCGAGGCCGACCCAACGGGGCGCCAACGTGTCGACGACGAGTTGGGCGACGTCGGGGTGGCCGGGTGCGGGGTAGTCGAAGGCGAACAGTTCGTCGGGGAAGCCGTAGAAGTCGTGGATGACCCGCGGCTGTGCCATGGCGGTGACGGCGGTGGCGTTGGTGTACCAGTGTGCGGAGATGGCGAGCACCGCGCGGGGTTTGGGGACGGAGTCGCCGAAGGTGCGCCAGGCGTCGGTGTAGCGGTTGTGTTCGAGGGTGTTCATGGGGCTGCCGTGTCCGATGAACACCGCCGGCATCGTCGTGGTGTCGGTCATTGCGGTGTCCATGGCGGCGGCCCGATCTCGTAGCGTGGGAGTTGGGAGTCGACGTGTCCGAACCGCACTGCTCGTTCGGTCCAGTCTCGGTGGGCGGTGGTGATCTCGTCGCGGGTTCGGGCGACGTAGTTCCACCACATCAGCACCGGCTGGTCGAACGGGACCCCACCAACCAGGAGCGCTCGGGTCGGCTGGTCCGTTGTGAGGGTGATCTCGACTCGGCCGATACCGAGATAGGCGAGACGTCCGGGAATGACGTCAGCGCCATCGACGCTGCAGGCGCCGGTGAGCACGACGAGGCCGTGTTCGTAGTCGGGTCGCAGCGGCATCGTGGTTCGGCCGGGGCGCAGGTCGAGGTCGATGCCGGCGTGGTCGGTGTCTCGGCGGGCGGGTGAGATGACGCCGGCGAGTTCGCCGATCACGACGGTGGCGGTCGCATGGTCGAGTTCGACGTGGGGGAGGTCGGCGTGATGTTCGAAGGCGGCCGGCTGGTGTCGGGTGTGGTCGGGCTGCGCGACCCAGAGTTGAACGCCGTGCAGTTGACCGCGGTAGCCGGTGCCTTCTTCGGAGTGGGACACGCCGTGGCCGGCGGTCATGAGGTTGAGCCGACCGGGTGCGATCACCTGCTCGGTGCCGAGTGAGTCGCGGTGCAGCGCTTCGCCGGCGAGCAGCCAGGTGACGGTCTGGAGACCGATGTGGGGATGTGGTGCGACGCCGAGGCCGCGTTCGTCGACGGTGGCGGGGCCCATGTGGTCGATGAAGCACCAGGCGCCGATCATGCGACGGGCACGGCGTGGCAGGGCGCGCCGCACCGAGAACTCGCCGACCTGACTGACGGCGCTCTCGGTGATCTCGACCCCGGCCGTCGGACTGACAGATGGCTCTGCCGACTCGAGCGCATTGGCTTGGCCGGCGGTGACTGGGCCACTCATGGCGCCTCCTCGAGGGCTGGGAGGACGAGGCAGATCGCAGCCTGGTAGCCGTCACCGTCGGGTGCGACGTCCAAAAGGGCGGGTGCGCCGCCGGTCGTGAAGATCTCGTCGGTGGCGTTGGTCGTGTCGCGGCCCGGTCGTTCGGCATACGGCGCCTGCTCCAGGACGTGATCGTTGGTGTCGTCGGGGAAGTAGAGCTGGCTGGTCAAGGTGGTGGGACCGTGGTGGACCATCAGGTGGATGTGGACGGTGCGTCCCGGATACCAGCCTGGGTAGATGGTGTGGAACTCGACCATGCCCGCTGAGTCGGTCGTCTGGCGGCCACGCAGGAACGTCTGGTCCGCGAGGTACTCGCCGCGTGGTGCGGTGTCGGCGGAAACGACGACGGAGTCGTCCGGTGGCGGGAAGCCCGAGTAGCGGCCCAAGGCGTCGCACTGCCAGATCTCCACCGTCGCGTCGCTCACGGATGTGCCGTCACGGGTCGTGAGGCGGATGCCGAGTTGGAGTGGCACGCCCTGGCGGTCCTCGACGATGTCTCGTCGCAGCGGTTGCGCGTCGCGATGGTACGGGCCCTCGTCCTGTTCGGCCCATGACCGACACGTGCTGCACGACGCCAGCATCAACGCCAGCGGGCCGGTCACTGCGGTCATGTCGTGAACTCTTGGAACGCTTCGAAGGCGCGGGGTGCGTGCACGGTGCCCGGCCCGCCGTTCATCAAGATGGTGACGCCGAGGGCTTCGGCGACCTCCTCGGCGGTGGCGCCGGATCGTGCCGCGCTACGGGCATGCGACGCCACGCAGCCGTCGCACTGTCTCGTGACCGCGATCGCGAGAGCGATCAGTTCTTTGGTCTTGGCATCGAGCGCACCGTCACCGAGAGCTGCGCTGCTGAGGGCGCGGTAGCCATCGAACACCGCGGGGATGTGGTCGTGGAGGTCCTTCACGGGTTGGCGGAGCTCGTCGAGGATCGCTTTGTGGGTCACGGGTGTTGCTCCTTGGTCATGGGTGTGAGGGTGACGGTGGGGCGTCGTCGATCTCGAAGGCCAGTTCGTCGGGGTAGCACCACCACCAGTTCTCCCCCGGTTCGTAGGAACGGATCAGCGGGTGATCGAGGTGTGCCCCGGCCGGCAGCCCGGCAGCGCTCTCGAGGTCGCCGTCGTACGAAGGGGCGTCGAAGTCGCGCATCGCCGCCACGTCGACGGACGAACCCAGCCGCTCGATCACGGCCGTGGCCAGGTTGGCGAGCCGGGTGTTGAGCGAGTCGGTACGCAGCGATGCCGAGACCCACCAGCACTCGCAGCGACTCACGACGGTCGTCGTCCATATCTCATCCTCTCACCGTGGCGGTGGCCCGGGTTGGGCGGGGGTGGTGAGTTCGCCTTCGAGGCGCATCTGCACCATCTGCAACGCCTGCGGTCTCGCTCGTCCGACCAGCGCACCTCGTTCATGATCAACATCCTACTTGCGGAATAGATGACGTATCCACTATGTTAGATGACATGTCCACTACTACTGAAGGAGTAACCCCCATGAACACCACCACCGTCCCCACCACCACTCAGATCCCCACCGGGACCTACACGATAGACCCGACCCACAGCCGGATCGGGTTCGTCGCCCGCCACGCCATGGTCACCAAGGTCCGCGGCTCGTTCAACGAATTCGACGGCACCGGCAGCTTCGACGCCGACAACCCGACAGCCGCACAACTGCAGTTGACGATCCAGGCCGCCAGCATCGACACCCGCAACGAAGACCGCGACGGCCACCTGCGCTCGAACGACTTCTTCGACATGGACACCCACCCCCAGATCAACTTCACCTCCACCGCCGTCGAGCAGACCGGCGACGCCGAATACCAAGTCACCGGTGACCTCACCATCAAGGGCGTCACCAAGCCCGTCACGATCGAGTTCGAGTACACCGGCACCGCCGTCGACCCCTACGGCAACACCCGCATCGGACTCGACGGCGAAACCACCGTGAACCGCAAGGACTGGGGCGTCAACTGGAACACCGCCCTCGAAGCCGGCGGCGTCCTCGTCAGCGACAAAGTCACCCTCGAGTTCGAAGTGTCCGCCATCCGCACCGCCGACGCCGTCTGACCACGAGGCGGGTGGAGCGAACCTCCGCTCCGCCCGCCGCCCCGAGAAAGGAACTGACATGTACAACATCGGCACTGACGGCTCGGTCCTGGCGCAATCCGACCTCGTCATCGACTGGGAGAACCTCCCGACCTACAACACGATCATGGCGCTTGCCGCTGGGGCTGGTCTCGTCCTGCTCGTCCGGCTCGCTCGTGATCTGCTCGCCAACCGCTCCGACACCTCCGCTGATGGCTATGCCCTGGCGTTCGGCGTGCTCGGCTCGATCCTTGTCACCACGGGTCTGCACATGACCCTGACGTGGCCCTTGGCGCCGGACTTCTCGTTCGACAACATCATCTTCGGAGAACCGGCCCTTCTGTTCGGCTTCATGCTGCTCGCGGTCGCGACCTTCGCGTGGCGTCGCGGCAGACAGTTCCTCGACGACAGTGATGTGATCGCGCGAGCCGCGGCCATCGCTCGGCCGATGGCGCCGGTCATCATCGGCGCTGGCCTGTCGCTCCTGGCCATCGCGGCGGCCGGAATGTCGAACCAGCTGTTCACTGCGCCGCCCCAAGAGCCGGTGAGCGGCTGGGTCGCCGGGCTTCACCCATGGCTCGAGCCGACGCTCATCTCGGGCCTCTACGCCCTCACCGGCGTCGGCGCTCTCGCCACACCGAGCGCGATCGCAGGCAATGAGCGAGCTCGCGTCATCGCGGGCTGGACGCTGAGCATCGCCGGATGGACCTTCCTGCTCTTCGGCGCATTCAACTACTTCAGTCACATCGGTCTCGTGGTCAACACCATGTGATCCACGCACAACCGATTGCCGACAGCAACTGCGGTGGACCGGCTGACACCCGGTCCACCCAACTCCACAGAAAGGGGCCATCCGATGGCCGTTTCCCCCGTTCGCCTCAACCACGCAGTGCTCTTCGTCGCCGATCTCGACCGGTCGGTGCGCTTCTACACCGATCTGTTCGGCATGGAGATCGTCGCTCGCGAACCCCGCGCCAACGCCGCTTTTCTCCGCCTGCCGCGGTCGGGGAACCATCACGACCTCGGCCTCTTCGGCGTCGGTACCGCCGGCGGTCCGAAGCGACGCGGCGCGATCGGGCTGTACCACCTGGCGTGGCAGCTCGACACGATCGACGAACTCGTGACCGCACGCCAGGCCTTGCTCGACGCGGGCGCCTACACCGGGGAGTCGAGCCACGGCGCCACCAAGAGCGTCTATGGCGCCGACCCCGACGGCAACGAGTTCGAGCTGATGTGGATGCTGCCGCGCAGTGAGTGGGGACCGTACGAGAACGCCGCCCCGATCGACCACCTCGACCTGGCCGGCGAAGTCCGACGCTGGAGCGGTGTGCGCACCGCCGGCCAATTCGTACCGCACGACGATCGGGTGTCGTCATGACCGTGTTCGGCGAACTGGTCGTCGCCTGGCGCGGCGCCACCGACCCCGACGCCCCGTTGATCGTGCTGTTGCACGGGCGCGGGTCGAACGAGGCCGACATAATTGCCCTCGCCGATCACCT
>CAXAWD010000071.1:0-11910 GCA_963972325.1 uncultured Acidimicrobiaceae bacterium | reverse complement strand
CGATCCAGCCCTTGGGCAGGTCGTCCTTGAGGCCGCCGATGCGGTCGAAGTTGGGGTGGAAGCGGCCGCCGGTGGCGCCCTCGATCAGGTTGAGCACGAACTCGCGGTCGCGGAAGGCGAGGAACACGGGCGTGACGGCACCGAGCTGCACACCGAGGTCGCCGAGGAACAGGCCGACGTTGGCGATACGGCTGAGCTCGAACAGGATCGTGCGGATGTACTGGGCGCGCGGCGGCGCCTCGATCTCCATCAGCTTCTCGGCGGCGAGGATGAACGGCACCTCGTTGGCGAAGCTGCCGAGCCAGTCGATGCGGTTGATCAGCGTGGTGACCTGCGGGAACGTGCGGACCTCGGTGAGCTTCTCGTACCCGCGGTGCATGTAGCCGGCCACCGGCTCGGCCCACACGACCTGCTCGCCGTCGAGGCGGGCGACGATGCGCAGCGTGCCGTGGGTGGCCGGGTGCTGCGGGCCGATGTTGAGGGTCATACCCTCGGTTTCGAGCTCGACGTTGAGGCGCGCGTCGGCGGCCTGCCCGGCGATGTAGGAGAGCTGTTGACGCTCGTTGAGCATCGTCATGTCGTGCCCTCCTCGGTTGCGGGATCGGAGGACCCGTCGGTGGCGGCCTCGACCGCGTCGCCGGCAGCCGTGTCGTCCGCCTTGGGCGGCTCGGGCTCGTCGAAGTCGGGCATGGGCTCGACGTCGACGATGCCGGGCCACGGCTTGACCATGCGCGACAGCAGCGGGAAGTCCTTGCGGAGGGGGAAGCCCTCGAACTCGCCCGGCAGGTACAGGTTGCGCAGGTCGGGGTGGCCGTCGAACCCGATGCCGAACATCTCGTGCGCTTCGCGCTCGTGCCAGTTGGCCCCAGCGTACGACGGGATCCACGTGGGCATCGTCATCGAGTCGGGGATGTCGGCCTTGATCGTCACGCCGACGTGACGGTCGACGTCGGTGACGCGGGCGAACAGCTGGAACCGCGACTCGCCCCCGGCGTACCCCTGACGGATCTCGGTGTCGGGTTCGGTCGGCTCGGCGTCGGGGTCGTCTTCGCCCTTGCCGTACGGCGACGGCATCCAGTCGATCGCCGACAGGAAACAGAAGTAGTCGAAGCCCTGCGCCTTGAGCGACTGGGCGGCGAACGCCCACGCTTCGGGAGCGACGCGGACCCACAGGTCGTCCTGCGGTACGAGGTGGGTGTCGATCAACTGCTCGCCGAGGTCGGCGCGCAGCGCGTCGACGATGCCTTCGCGCAGGCCGTCGCCGGGCAGTGCCGGTGCGTCGTCCTGGGTGTCGGTGTCACTCAATCGGGCCACCCCCGACGACGATCGGCTCGGCGGCCTCGCGGGCGGCGGTCTTTTGCAGCGAGGTGTACTCCTCGCCGTTCCACTTGGCCGCCATGTCTTCGTTCTTGATGCGCTGCTGGAGCAGCACGACGCCTTCGAGCAGGGCTTCGGGCCGCGGCGGGCAGCCGGGCACGTAGATGTCGACCGGGATGAGCTGGTCGACGCCCTTGGTGACCGAGTACGAGTCCCAGTACGGGCCACCGCAGTTGGCGCACGAACCCATCGAGATGACGTACTTCGGCTCGGGCATCTGCTCGTAGAGTCGCTTGACGGCCGGGGCCATCTTGTCGGTGACCGTGCCGGACACGACGACGAAGTCGGCCTGGCGGGGGCTGGCGGGCAGCGGGATGACGCCGAGGCGCATCACGTCGTAGCGGGGCGACGCGAACGCCGCGCCCATCTCGATCGCGCAGCACGCGAGGCCCCACTGGTACACCCACATCGAGTACGAACGACTGATGTTGAAGAGCTTGGTGAGGGGAGCCGGCATGCGGCCCTTGTCGACTAGACCCATCGGAGGAGTCCTCGTTTCCAGGCGTAGACGAGACCGTCGAGCAGCAGCACGATGAACACCAGCATCGCGATCAGGCCGAACCAGCCGTAGCGCTCCATGGCGGTGGCCCACGGGAAGATGAACACGGCCTCGACGTCGAAGATGACGAACAGCAGCGCGAACACGTAGTACCGGATCTGGCTCTGGGACCAGCCCATACCGACCGGATCGACACCGGATTCGTACGCGATCAGCTTTTGCGCACTGGGGCGCGACGGCCTGACCGCGGCCGCGAGGCCGAGGAGAAGACCGCCGAGCAGGATGGCTGCGAGGCCGAACCAGACGACGGTGAGGTAATCGCGAAGAAACAGCGACATCGGGCAGCGAGGCTACCAGGGGTCGTGAACGTGTTCCCAAACCCTCCTGCCCTGAATTCGCACTCTTTCGGATCACGATCGCACGAAGTGTTCCCGCCGCCGGATCGGACCGACCCGGTCGGCCATCCCCACCGCCGTCGAGGCACGCTCGACGGCGATCCCCGCGCGACGTGAGGACTTCGCGAATTCCCCACCGAGGGCTACCTACTGGTCGGTAGGGCGGCTAGTCTGAGCGCTGTGATCGACGCGACCCGCCTCCTCGCCGAACTGGAACCGACCGTCGAGCAGTTGCTCGAACGACATCTGTCCGCGTCCAAGGAGTGGTTCCCACACGAGCACGTCCCGTACGGCCGCGGCCGCGACCCGATCCCCGGCGAGACCTGGTCCGAAGCCGACGCCGACCTCGCCGGTCACACCATCGACGACGCCGTGCGCTCCTCGCTGCTCGTCAACCTGCTCACCGAAGACAACCTCCCGTACTACTTCCGCACCGTCGAGGGCCTGTTCGGTCCCGACGGCCCCTGGGGCACCTGGGTCCGCCGCTGGACCGCCGAGGAAGGTCGCCACGCGATGGCGATCTACGGCTACCTGATGGCGACCCGGGCGATCGACCCGCACCACCTCGAGCGTTGCCGCATGGCCCAGGTCTCGCTCGGCGAGACACCCGACCCCGCCACGCTGCAGCACGGTTTCGTGTACCTGGCCCTCCAAGAGCTCGCCACCCGTATCGCCCACCGATCGACCGGGCGCATGATGGGCGACCCCGCCGGCTACGACGTCATGATGCGCGTCGCCGGCGACGAGAACCTGCACCAGCTCTTCTATCGAGATCTCGCCGCCGCGGCGATCGAGGTCGACCCCGACGGCATGGTCGTCGCGATGGAGGAAGAGGTCCGCAACTTCGCCATGCCGGGCACCGGCATCCCCGGCTTCATCGAACACGCCAAGAAGATCGCGTCGGCGGGCATCTACGACCTGTCGGTGCACCACGAGCAGATCCTCGTGCCGGTCGTGCTGCGCACGTGGGACGTCGAGCACATCGAAGGCCTCAGCCAGGTCGGCGAAGAAGCTCGCGAGCGGCTCATGAAGCGCATGGCCAAGAGCGAGAAGGTCGCCAAGCGCCTCGCCGAGCGCCGCGAAGCCGCACTCGCCTCCGTCTGACCCCGCCACCGCATCGGCCCTGCTTCGGCCCACCCAGGGCGTGATCGGTCAGGCCCGCAGGAACGTCAGCACGGCCATCACGCGACGGTGGTTGCCGTCCTCGGGGTCGAGACCGAGCTTCATGAACACGTTGGAGATGTGCTTCTCCACAGCGCCGTTCGACACGACGAGCCGCTCGGCGATGCCGCCGTTCGACAGGCCCTCGGCCATCAGGTTCAGCACCTCGCGCTCGCGCGGCGTGAGCCGGTCGAGTTCGTTCGTCTTGCGCGAACGACCCAGGATCTGACTGACGACCTCGGCGTCGACCGCGCTCCCACCGGCGGCGACCCGGCGCAGCGACGTCAGGAAATCCTGCACGTCGATCACACGGTCTTTCAGGAGGTACCCGACGCCCGAGACATCACCCGCCAACAGCTCGCCGGCGTACCGCTCCTCGACGTACTGCGACAGCACGAGCACGGCGATGTCCGGAAAGCGGCGCCGGATCTCCACTGCGGCACGGAGACCTTCGTCGGTGTGGGTGGGCGGCATCCGCACGTCGACGAGACACAGGTCGGGTTGGTGCTCGGTCACCGCGTCGAGCAGGGCGTCGGCGTCACCGACCGCGGCGACGACCTCGATGCCGTCGTCGGTCAGCAGGCGCACGACACCGTCGCGCAGGAGCACGGAGTCGTCCGCGACGACGGCTCGGATGTGGTCGGCGGGTTCGGGCGTCATGTTCGGGGGATCTCCGCGATCAGGGTGGTCGGGCCACCGGCGGGCGAGGTGATGGTCAGGCTGCCGTCGACGGCGTTGACCCGAGCGCGGATGCCGGCGATGCCGGTGCCCTTGGTCGGGTCGATACCGCCGACACCGTCGTCGTGAATCGTGACACGCACGTTCGCGGCGACCTTCGTGACGTGCACCGAGGCCACGCGCGCCTGCGCGTGCTTGAGCACGTTGGCGATCGCCTCGTTGGCGACGAAGTACACGGTCTCCCCCACGTCGGTCGACAGTTCGAGATCGGGGTCGACCTGCACCGAGATCGGGATGGTCGAACCGCTCACCACGGCGGAGAGGGCGGCGTCGATGCCGCGGTCCTCCAGGATCGCGGGGTGCAACCCACGCCCGAGCTGACGCAGCTCGCCGATCGAGCCCTGCACCTTCGAGCGGGCGTGCCCGATCAGCTCCTTGGCGCGATCCGGGTGCCGTTCGATCTGCTGCTCGGCCATGCCGAGATCGAGCCCGATCGCCACGAGCTGCTGCTGCACGCCGTCGTGCAGGTTGCGCTCGATCCGGCGCCGCTCGGCCGCCACCGCGTCGAGGATGTCGGAGCGTTGGGATGCGAGCACGCTCACCCGCTCTTCGGCGAGGGCGAGCCGGTCGGTGCCGAAGAACCAGCTGCCGACCTGCGCCTTGAACCCGGCGACCCACATCGCGACACGCGGGATCGCACCAGCGAAGAACACGGCGAGCGGCAGCGCCAGGATGCCGGTGGTACCGATGCTGAGATTCGAGCCGATGCTGAAGTCGGGGGTGAAGATCAGGTCGTCGCCGAACAGCACCTGGGTCACGAACGAGAACGGGACGCTCCCCACGGCGAACAGCACGGGGGCGATCAGCACGTTGGCGGCGACGAAGCCGGCCTGCCGCCAACGCACCTCGTCGGTCAGTGCCCGAACGGGCGCCTTGATCCACGAGCCGTCGAGCGGGGCCGTCGGCCGCATCTCGATCTCGTGCCCGGCGAGCGCGGCCAGCGACCGTTCGACCTTGACGAACGCCTCGATCAGCAGGAACGTCGGCACGACCAGCAGCACGCCGACGACGACGAAGCTGAGGCCGAACGTGATCGCCGCGGCGGCGACCATGAACCCGAAGGCGAACGGCGAGAGCAGCGCGCCGACGAACAGGTAGAGCAGCGCCATCCAACCGGCCCGTTCGGTCAAGGGACGGAACCAGCGCTCGGCGAGGTCTTTGGCCCGGTCCCAGTCGACGTCGAAGCCGTCACCCCCACCGCTGGCACCGCCGTTGCGACCACCGTTGCTGCCGGTGGGACCGGTCTGGTCGCTCGCCGTCGACCCCGGGGGCAACGGCGGTGGGAGGCTGCTCACGCCGTCATTCTCGCGCCTGGGGTCGGCGTACGGTGCGGTACCCATCAGGCGGCGCTCCGGAGGGTGACGGTGACCGGCCGCCGGGTCGCCGTGCGGACGATGACGAGCGACAGCACGACGAGGGCGACGAACGTACCCACCACGATCGCGGGGATCGCCCCGACCGCATCGACGACGCCGATGTCGATCGCGTTGCTGGCCTCGAACGAGGCGATGATGCCCCGGTTGCCGAGCGCCCCGAGCGCGAGACCACCGGCGATGCCGAGCGTTGCGATCGGGACGAGCTCGCGGATCACGAGCCCACGCAGGCGTCGCTTGCGGGCTCCGATCGCCTGGAGCGCAGCGAGCTCGTGACGGCGTTCGTAGAGGCTGACCGTCATCGAGGACATCACCGCGAGCGCCGCCACGCCGGCGACGATCAATCCGATCGCGCCGAAGATGACGACGATGGCATCGCGCCCTGCCTTGTCGTCGGCGGCCACGTCGGCGGCGGTGTCGCTGCGCACCGCGACGCCCCAGTCGACCTCCGGCTCGGCGTCGGCGGACCAGACCGTGTTGGCCCGGCCCGGTGCACCGAGGTCGGCGGCGAGCACGCTCCGATCCACGTAGATCGCTCGGCCGTAGTCGTCCGAGACGCCGACGACCTCGTAGCGCGTGGGGCCGGCGGGCAGTTCGAGCGTGACGCTCTCGCCGACGTCGATCGAGTTGCGTTCGGCGAACCCGGCGCTGAGCACCGCCTGCCGTGCATCCGGTTCCAGCCAGGTGCCCTCGCCGATCATCGGGTCGAAGAACTCGGTGTCGGTCGGCAGGCCGTACACGTCGACCTCCCAGTCCTCGATCTCACCGTCGACCCAGACGCCGGCCTCGGCGCCGGTCCGGTCGTCGACGATCGTCTGGTCGAACGGCATGCCCGCGTCGCTGGCGATCGTGAGCGACTCCCACGACCAGGGGGCGAACGACGCGGTGTTGAAGCCGTTGACCGACGCCGTCAGGCTCGGGATGAGGAATGCGGCGCCGACGGCGGCGGAGATCTGCACCACCACGGCGGCGGTGTGGGCGGGGCGGTGCACCGACGCCCGAGCGGCCAGCCGGCCGAACAGGCCACCGGTCGGGATGCGGGTGATCAGGCGGTGGGTCCAGCTGCGTCCGAAGGGCCGGCCCTCGCGGTCACGGAGCGCCTCGGCGAGAGGCAGCTTGACGACCTTGCGTGCCGCGCGGGCGGCGACGAGGCGGGCGCCGATCAGGGCACCGACGGCGCTGAAACCGACGACCCACCAGTCGACCGCGATCGACGGCGTGATGCCGACGAACTCCTCGAGCACCATGCGGGCGATCACGTTGCTGATGGCGATGCCGAGCGGCAACCCGATCAGCAGCGCGACGCCGGTGATGCCGAGCGCGATCCGACGCAGACGACGCCGGAGCTGCCGGCTGCGGCCACCGAGAGCTCGCATCACCGCGACCTCACGGGTGCGCTCGGTGATCAGCGTGTTCGTGGTCGATGCGAGCAACACGAGCGCGACGAGCCCGGCGAACACGCCGAGCATCCCGATCAGGGTGCTGACCTGGCTGATGTCCTGGTCGATCGGCGTCGAGCCATCGGGCATCAGGATCGGGAACGTCGTGTACGTGTCGCCGCCGACCTCCAGCTCCGCACGGATCGCGTCGGAGATCGCGCGCAGCGACGACTCACTGTCGTCGACCGCGGTCACCACCAGTCGGTTGGTGCCGCCTTCCGGTGTCAGCGCGGTCACGGTGTCGAGCGGCGCGTACAGCACATCGCTGTCCGACCACCACAGCGTGGCGCCGTGGCCGACCACCTCGTACTCCGCACCGTTCGCGGTGACGCGCGACCCGACGGCGCCGAGCGCCGGCGCGGCGACGACCTCGTCGGGTGCCGACGGGAAGCGACCTGCGGTCAGGTGCAGCAGGTCCATCGTCTGGCTCTCGAAGTCGAGACCGATCATCCGGGTGAGGAACCCGTCGTCCATCTGCACGGCGAGCGAGGCCTCGGCCTCGGCGCGCTCGATGCCGTCGATCCGGCTGATGCGGTCGAGCCGGCTCGCTTCGAGCGGGGTGGTGTCGACCACGATGTCGGCGAGGCCGTCGCGTTCGATGGCGTCGTCGAGCGTTCCCCCTGCGACGGTCGGGATCGCCAACACCCCGATCGCGCCGACCGCGAGGGCGAGCGCGAAGATGCTGGCGACGATCCGGCCGGGGGCTCGCTTGAACTGTCTGAGCATGGAACGCATCACGCACCGGCCTTCGTGGTGATCGATGCCACGCCGCCGTCGATCATCGAGATCGTCCGGTCGGCGGCGTCGGCGAGTGCGAGGTCGTGGGTGATGAACACGACGGTGGTGCCGCCCTGGGCGAGGCCGGTCAGCAGACCGAACACGGCGTGTCCGTTCGCCTGGTCGAGCGCACCGGTCGGCTCGTCGGCGACGATCAGGGGCGGTTGCGTGACCATCGCCCGGGCGATGCCGACGCGCTGCTGCTCGCCACCGCTCATCTGGGCGGGCAGTTTGCGGACGTGACCGCCGAGTCCGACCCGCTCGAGGGCCGCTCGGGCTGCCGTGCGGCGGAGCCGGCGACCGGCGCCGGCACCGCTCAGCTCGATCGCGAGCTCGACGTTCTCGGCTGCGGTCAACGTGGGCAGCAGGTGGAAGTCCTGGAAGACGATGCCGACGTGGCGCCCGCGCCACGCGGCCAGCTGGTCGGTCTTCATCCGGTCGATGCGGGTGCCGTCGACGACGAGCGACCCCGACGTCGGGCGGTCGATGCCCGCGAGGAGCGCACCGAGCGTGCTCTTGCCCGAACCGGACGGCCCGATGACCGCCACCACTTCCCCGCGTCGGATCGTGAGATCGACCCCGCTGACGCCGATCTGGGCGGCGTTGCCCTTGCCCCAGATGCGGGTCAGGTCGTGGGCCTCGATGAGTGCGGCGTCGACTGCGGGTGGGGCCGGTGTCGCCGCGGTGATGACGGAGGTTGCGTTCATGGCTCCATCGTGCGGAACGGGCCCTCCCGACGACATGGAGCACCCCGGCGGATCGGAGGTGGGGTTATCCCCCTGCTCAGGAGATCGACGCGCCGGTGAGGAACACGGTGACCGCGACGACGAATGCCAACAGCGCCGCCTCGACCACGACGGCGACCCGGGCCCGTGCCCCCATGTCGCCGTTCGCCGGTGACGCGTCGAGAACCGGCACGACCACGAAGTGGTTATAGGCACCGACGAGTGCGGTCGCACCGACCGCCGCCACCTTGATCAGCAGGAGCCGCCCCCACTCGGTGCCGGTGAGATCGTCGAACCCGTCGATGACCATCAACGTCATCAACGCGCCGGCCAAGGCCACGAGCACCAACGCCGCCGACGCGACCGGAGAGAACCGAAGCAGCAGCGGCGCGACCGTTCGGCCACGGCGGAGCACGGCCACCGCGCACAGGCCGACGATTCCGCCGAACCAGACACCGCCGGCGGTCACGTGGACGAGGTCGACGACGGCGTGGATGACCCGGGGGCCGCGGGTGACCGTGTGTCCGTCGAACCAGAACGACAGGACGCCGAGGGCGACCCCGACGAACCCGAACGCCGACGCCGACGCCGGCACCCACCGCACATCGCCGTCGCCGTCGCCGTCGCCGTCACTCTGGTCGGTGCCGGTGTCGTCCGCCGGCGCGGAATGGTCGAACAGCCCGAGCACGACGAGGAGGCCGGCGAGCAACCGCATCATCGCAGCCGACCCGGTGTCGTCGGTCAACGCTTCCGACCAGGACAGGTCACCGAGCGAGGCGACACCGGCGAGTTCGACGGCGGCGCCGAGCAGCGTCGCACCGCCGGCGACGGCGACGAGCCGCAGCAACACGGCGACTTCGGCACGGCTGCCGCGGTGCACGACGACCAGGAACACGAGCAGCCCGAGCGCCAGCGTCACCCCGAACAGCGAGCCGAACAGACCGAGCCGCTGCAGCAGTTCACCGGTGTCGGTCGACCGCGTGTCGTTCAGGAAGTCGTCGAGTGGGGTCGACGCGATGATCGCTCGGACGCTCACGTGGCGGTGCGCGACCTGACGAGCAGGAAGCCACCGGCTGCGAGCGCCACGGCGACGGCGATCAGGATCACGACGCTGTTCGCCGAGCCGTCGTCACCGCCGCTCGGCGTCGTGGCGGCGGGCGAGGTCACCGCGGTGGTCGGAGCCGTGGTGGTGGCCGGCGCCGTGGTGGTGCTCGAGGTGGACGGCGGGATCGTCGACGACGTCGGTGAAGCGGTGGTGGGCGTCGCCGTGGTCGGAGGTGCCGTGGTCGGCACCGGGGCGTCGACGACGAACACGAAGTTGCCGTCGATGACGTGTCCGTCCTCTGACCTGACCTCGTACTTGACGGCAACCGTGCCGCCGGCCAGCGGCGGGTCGAACTGCAGCCGGAACACGATGTCGTCGTCGGTGACCGCGAACGGTTCGAGTTCGTTGTTCTGCGGATCGAGGACGGCGAAGCCGTTGCCGACCAGCGTGACAGGCTCGGTGAAGGCGACGGTGATCTCGTCGATCGGCGTGCCCACGGAGGCGCCGTCGGTGGGCAACGAGTAGTCGAGTCCGGCGTGCGCCCGCACGATGCCGGGCGCGACGACCGAACAGAGCAGCAGAGAGGCCAGGAGGCCGATGAGATGTCGCAACGAACGCCCTGAGGCCATCCGGCAACTGTACCGATGGCCTCGGCGCGTACGATGGCGCGCGTGGATGCATACCCGCCGCTCGGTCCGAACGACTTCGAACCGGTCATCACCGACGTCGACGAATTGCGGCGCCACCGTCAGCGACGTCTCGCGCTCGCGTACCGACTGTTCGGGGCGCACCACTGGGGCGAGCAGGGCGACGGCCACATCACGGCCCGCGATCCCGAACGAACCGACAGTTTCTGGCTGTTGCGCTACGGCGTGCCGTTCCGGGACGCCACGGTCGACGACCTCGTGTTGGTCGGGCCCGACGGAACGATGCTCGAGGGCCGCGGCGAGATCAACCCGACGGCGCACTACATCCACATGCCGGTGCACGAGGCTCGCCCGGACGTCGTCTGCGCGGCGCACACGCACACCGGGTACGGCACGCCGTGGTCCGCGCACGGGCAGCCGTTCCGCACGATCTGCCAGGAGGCGCTCGCCTTCGACGGAGACCACGCCGTCTTCTCCGACGGCGAGATCGACATCCAGTCGACCGACGGCGGGAAACGCATCGCGGCGACCCTCGGAGACGGAAAGCTCGCGATCCTGCGCTGCCACGGCCTGCTGACCGTCGGCGGGAGCATCGACGAGGCGATCGGATGGTTCCTGATGGCCGAGCGTGTGGCCGAGGTCCACGTCAAGGCCTCCGGCGCCGAACCGATCAGCGACGAGGACGTCGAGCGCTGCAAGCCGTCGATCGCAGCACCGAAGCAGGGCTGGCGAGCGTTCAACTGGGCACTCCGGTCTCGGGTGCCCGATCCGGCCGTGGTCGGCCCGCGCTCGGGCGCCGACTGACCGCTCGTTTCGGCACGCCGTCGGGCGGGTACCGCCCTCGGCATGGAATCGTTCAGCTGGAAAGCACTGAGTCTCGTGACGGGCGCCGGCGCCGCGATCGCCGTCCGCAACCTGCTGAGTTCCATGTGGCCCGGCAGCACCACTCCCCCGCTGAACCCCGCCGACCGACGCATCAACTGGACCGACGCGCTCGCCTGGGCGGTCGCCTCGGGAATCGGCGCCGGACTCGCCCGCGTCGTCTCGAAGCGAACGGCGGCTGCTGCGTGGGAGAAGGCGACGGGCAACCCGCCGCCGGGTATCAGGCCGGCCTGACCTCTGCCGGGCTCCACGTCGCCGATGAGGCGGCAGGCGGATCGAGCGCCACCACATCGGCCCCGACCGGTGCCGGCCACGCCTCGGTCACCGGGTCGGCCGACCGGACGAACGCGCTGACGACGAGCTCGGCCAGCTCACCCAGCTGATCCACCCTGACGGGTGTCGCCGCCACGCACCGATCGCCGTCCCACTGTGAGAAGACCATCAGCCGACGACCGTCGTGCCAGGTGACCCGCAGGAACTCGTCGGACCCCAGCGCCTGCGGCACGAGTACACGACGACGATCCGACATGCACCCACGATGACGCACGGCGCCGACGCCGTCAACCGTCAGCGGGCGTACTGGGTGACCGATTCGGCGGCGTCGAGGAGCCAGTTCGGCCAGACGCCGACGAACACGGTGAACGCGGCCGCCAGCGTGACGGCGAGGCCGGTCGCGTACGGCACCGCTTCTTGCGTGGTCGACTCGTCGCTCGGCTCAAGCCAGGTGCTGACCATGATCCGCAGATACAGGAACGCCGCGACGACCGCGGCGATCATCGCGATCAGCGCGATCGCGTAGCTCTCCTCGGCGACGGCGGCCTGGATCACGCCCCACTTGGCGACGAACCCTGA
>CAXAWD010000070.1:0-11918 GCA_963972325.1 uncultured Acidimicrobiaceae bacterium | reverse complement strand
GCCGGCAGCCGCTTCGGGGCCGTCGCCAGGCGACAGCACACTGATCACCAGATCGGTCGGAGCCTCGGCGGGCACTTCGACGTCGGGCTTCGGCAGCGACTCGAACGTCACGGGCGGGGTGGTGGGCGTGGTGACGACCGGCGGCAGCGTGATCTCGGTGGCTTCCTCGTCGTCGCCGCCGAAGGCACCGCCGACCCAGGCGATCAAGACGACCGCGCCGACGGCGGCCACGATGCCCATGGTCCAACGCAACGCGTTGCGCTTGACGACACCGGCCCGCTCGGCGCGCGCCTCTTCGATCAGACGTTGTTGACGGTTGGCCTTCTGTCGTTCGCGCTTCTCGGTACCCACGAGTGAGCGAGGATAACCCCGCCCCGTGCCGGTTGCGGCGCGGCGGGCCGCGTTCGACACAGGAGTGGCTCAAGAATCGGTGCTCCGATTCCGATAATCGTGACGAACGACGGGTTTCCGTCGCGCGGACTGACGGACAGCGGCCTCATGGCGACACGGGTGTATGGAAGCGGGAATCGGGGCGGTGCACCGCTGTCGCGCGCTCGTCGACTCGTCGCAGTCGCTCAGCTGGTCGCCGGCGGACTGTCCCTCCTCGTCTGGCTCGGGTGGCGGGTCACCACGCTCGGTCTGCATCCGGTGCCGATCGTGTCGCTCCTGATCGAGCTGTCGGGATGGACCGGCGGCTTCGCGGTCGCGCTCGGCCTCGTCACCGCCTCATCGCCCCGGGCCGTGCTGCAGCCCGACGACACGTATCGCTACGCCGTCGTCGTCGCCGACCGAGTCGGTCGTACCCGAGCGTCCGACCTCCAGCACGACCTGCGCGCCGCCGTCGAACGACTGACGACCCGGACCGCCGGCGGGCTGGCCGACCGCGCCATGATCGGCGTCCTGATCGACGGCCCTCGCCGGATCGCGCTCGTCGCGACCCTCACGCTCGCGCTGCTGCTCGGCGTGGCACCGATGGGGATGCCGCCCACCTGGGCGATGGTGGCACTCGCCACGGGTACCGGCCTCGTCGCGGGGTCGCACGTCGTGGCCTCCGATGGCTACATCCGCTTCGGCGACCGCACCCGCTGGTCGTTCGCCGCCCTCGGCGAGGTCTTCTCGTCGTCCGACCGAGACGACCTGGCGCCGCGGCGCTGGGTCGGCACCGTCGGCACGATCGTCGTCCTCAACCTGGCGATCGCGCTGCGTGGGATGAGCGACCGATGGACCCACGGCCTCCCCGTGATGACCGACGACGAGCGCATGCTCACGATGGTGTGGGCCGGGTTGCTCGTGCTCGGTGGCCTGTACACGCTGCGAACGATCCCCACGCCGAAGCTCGGCAACGCGCACCTCGTCGCCCGTCGGCTCGAGGAGCGCACCGCCCGCCAGTCAGCGCTGGGTGCCGCGGTGTGCCTGGGCCTGGTCGGCCTGCTCGCCGGGGTCTTCCCCGGGAGCGTCGACCCCGGTACGGACGACCCCGTTCGGATCGAAGCGCCGACGCAGATCGAAGCGGGCGGCGATGTCGGTGGCTGACGTGTCGACACCCACCCAGACGCCTCCGAGATTGGGAACGCGTTCGTCGACCCAGCCGTGGTGGCGGACGATCGTGCGGATCACCCCGGAGTGCGTCGCGACGATCACGGCGCCGTCGTCCGGCGACGACCGTTCGGCGATCGCCGTCAATGCCTCGCTCGCCCGCTCGACCACGCGCTCGGCCGACTCGAACGTGGGTGGGCGTCGGTGGTCGGCCAGGAATCCGGGGTACGCCAGGTCGATCTCGTCGGGCGTCAGGCCCTGCCACTCACCGGCGTCGGCCTCGCGGAGCCGATGGTCGACCCTGACCTCGTCGAGGCCGAGGTGCGACGCGATGATGCTGCCGGTCTCGGCGGCACGGGCGAGCGGGCTCGACCACACCGACTGGAATCGATGCTCGACCGAGGCCAATGCACGGCTCGCGTCGGTGGCCTGCCGACGGCCGAGATCGTTGAGCGGCGAGTCGGCGAGACCCTGCCAGCGACGCACGGCGTTCCACTCGCTCTGCCCGTGCCGCAGCAGCAGCACCGACACGAACCTTCCGACCATCCCGATGCAGGGTAGCCGCCCCAGTACTCTGTCTGAGATGGCTCAGGTTCGCCTCTTCGCCGCAGCGCGTGATGCCGCGGGCACCAGTCGTGACGAACTGCCCGGCGACACGGTGGGTGATGTACTCGCCTGTGCACGGGAGCGGTACGGGCCGACGTTCGATGCCGTACTCCGCACCTGCCGGATCTGGGTGAACGGCGAACCCGCCGACGCCCTCGACACCATTGCTGCAACCGACGAGCTGGCGGTCCTGCCGCCGGTGTCAGGAGGATGACCGTGAACGCAAGCGACCCACAGACTCTGTCTCTCGACGAGCTCCGATCGCTCCGCAACGAACTGCAGAGCGAAGACGACGTCGTGTCGTACGTGCGTCGCGTCGCTCAGGCGCGGCTCGACCTCGTCCGTGCCGAGGCACATCGTCGCGAACGTGGTGAAGCCCACGAAGACCTCTCGAGCGAGCTGCGGGTCGTGCTGTCGAGCCACCTCACCGGTGGCCCACCTCGGCCACCGCGCCCGGTGGAGAACCTCGACGACAACGACCTGTCCAACCGCCTCGACGCCGTGTGCGCCGAGCACGGGTTCAGCCGGCTCGAAGACCTGCTCCCGAGCGAACTCCAGAATCTCGACGAACAACTCACCGCGTTCGAGCGGCAGGTGTCCGACGACCGTCGCGAACGGTACGAACGACTCGACGCGCTCAGTGCCGAACTCGTGCGCCGCTACCGCGAAGGTGAAGCCTCCGTCGACGGCCTCCTGGGCGGCTGACGTGCCGACCGACGAGGGGGCGGGCGACGACCGCGAGCGGTCACCGATCGACCCACTCGACGTCGGTGCCTTCATCCGGTCCCAGCGCGAACGCGCCGAGATCTCGATCCGCAAGCTGGCCGAGCTGGCCGACGTCTCCAACCCGTACCTCTCGCAGATCGAGCGCGGGCTCCGGAAGCCGTCGGCCGACGTGTTGCAGCAGGTGGCCAACGCGCTCCGCATCAGCGTCGAGTCGCTGTACGTCCGAGCGGGCATCCTGCCCGACGAGGGCAGGAGCGTGAGCACCGTGTCCGAGGCGATCGAGCACGACCCTGACCTCACTCCGGAGCAGAAGTCGGCCTTGCTCAACGTGTACGAGAGCTTTCTGGCCCAGTAGCCGCTCACTCCACGGCCGCTCACTCCACGGCCGCTCACTCCACGGCCGATCGCGCGTACGGTCCGCGCGATCCCGTCCGGTGACCGGGAATGTCGACCGCATCGGTAGCGTTTATGTCCCTGATGCCCCGAGTTGCCGTCATCTCCCTGCACACATCGCCACTGCTCCAGCCCGGTTCGGGCGACAGCGGCGGCATGAACGTGTACGTGCGCGAGACGGTGTCGTCGTTGTCGCAGGCCGGCCTGCAGACCACCACCTACACGCGCGCCGACCGGGAAGACCTGCCACGAGAGGTCTGGGTCGAACCGAACCACCGTGTGGTGTACATCGAAGCCGGCCCGCACCACCTCCCGAAGGAGGCGTTGCCCGAGATCGTCGACGAGTTCACCGATCGTGTGCTCGACGATCTGGCCGCCAACGGCGGCGCCGACGTGGTGCACGCCAACTATTGGCTGAGCGGCGTCGTCGCCCACCGCATCAAGCACGAACTCGACATCCCGTTCGTGTCGACGTTCCACACGCTGGCGCGCGTCAAGGCCGAAGGCGGCGATCCCGAACCGGGGTGGCGTGATCGGGCCGAGGCCGAGCTGATCAACTGCGCCGACGCGATCTGCGTCAGCTGTGTCGAAGAAGAACAGCAGTTCCGCCGCCTGTACCGCGACCCCCAGGGCCAGAGCGAGATCGTCGCCCCCGGTGTCGAGCATGCGTTCTTCGCCCCCGGTGATCAGGGCGGTGCCCGAGCGGCGCTCGAGCTGCCCGTCGACGTGCCCGTGATCCTGTTCGTCGGTCGGATCCAGCCGCTGAAGGGCCCCGACGTCGCGATCAGGGCGCTGCACGCGCTCGGGCGGTCCGACGCCCTCCTGCTGATCGTCGGCGGGGCGAGCGGCTCCGAGGGTGGCACCGAGGTCGAACGTGCACATCAGCTCGTCGACGAACTCGGCCTGCACGATCAGGTGCACTTCGTGCCGCCGCAGCCGCACCACATCCTCTCCACCTACTACCGGTCCGCCGATGTGGTCGTCGTGCCGAGCCGCAGCGAGAGCTTCGGGCTGGTCGCACTCGAAGCGGCCGCGTGTGGCATCCCGGTCGTGGCGAGCGCCGTCGGCGGCCTGCTGTCGCTCGTCGACCACGGCGAGACCGGCTTCCTGATCCCCGACCGCGACCCGACCCGGTTCGCCAAGGCGATCGGTCGGATCCTCGACGAGCCGATGCTCGCCGAGTCGATGTCGACCGCATCGGCCGAGCGGGCCGCCCGGTACACCTGGGGGTTCGCCGCAGCCCGACTGCGCCGCCTCTACTCCGACCTCACCGCCCGCCAGCTCGTGCTCGGCGAGTAGCCGGCGACGATCGACGCGACATGACCGACCTCCACGTGGGCGACCGGCTCGGCGATCTCCGGCAGCGGATCGACGCTTGGCTCGACGAGTTCGCCGACGGCAACCCGCTGATCGCCGCGATCGACCGGGGGACGAGCGACGACACTCCGTTCGGCGAACCGCGCTGGTACGTGCGGATGGTCGGCGAGGAGAAGGACTTCACCACGGTGTGGCTCACGCTCGGCCAGCGCACGCTGCGGTACGAGACGTACGTGATGCCCGCGCCCGAGGAGAACCGGGCCGCGGTGATGGAGTTCGTGCTGCGCCGCAACGACCAGCTCGTCGGGGCTCACTTCTCGATCGGTGCCGAAGACGCGCTGTACCTCCGAGGGGAGGTGCCCGACGTCGCCGTGACCGCGGCCGAGATCGATCGGGTGCTCGGCACGGTGTACACCACGGTCGAGGCGACGTTCCGTCCGCTGTTGCGGATGGCGTTCGCGAGCCGTTTCACCGGCTGATTTCCCTTCGTGCCGATTCGATCCCCCCACTCGCCATGTCCGGGTGGCGGATCGGGGAAGTCGGAAACTCCGTGCCACCCGGACAACACGCGCAACGGCCGGTGACGGTCGAGAGGGTTAGCGTTGCCGCCATGTCGTTCGAGTTGGTGGTCGTCGGTGGCGGGAACATGGGTGCAGCCCTGCTGGGAGGCATGCTGCAGGCCGGGAGTGCCGTGCCCGGAACGACCGCGGTCGTCGAGCCGCACGAACCGCGACGCGCCGAGCTGACCGAACGGTTTCCGGGCGTCACCGTGGTGGCCGACATGCCGGCCTGCACCTCGGCGATCCTCGCCGTGAAGCCACCCGACGTCCCGACGGTGGCGGCGGGCGCTGCGGCGGCCGGGGCGCGACGCCTCCTGTCGGTCGCTGCCGGTGTGACCACACGGACGATCGCTGATGCGGCCGGCCCCGGGGTGGCCGTGCTGCGCACGATGCCGAACACCCCCGCCCTGGTGGGCGAGGGGGTGTCGGCCCTGTGCGGAGCCGAGGGCGTGTCGGGTGACGACCTCGACTGGGCGGAAGCGGCGCTGCGAGGCGTCGGCCTCGTCGTGCGGGTCACCGAATCACAGCTCGACGCCGTGACCGGCCTGACCGGCTCGGGCCCGGCGTACCTGTTCCTCGTCGCCGAGGCGCTGATGGACGCCGGCGTCGTCGCGGGCCTGCCGCGCGCCACGTCGGAGCAGATGGTCGCCCAATTGCTGGTCGGATCGGCCGCGCTGTTGGCCGAGCGCGGCAAGCCGGCGGAACTCCGAGCGATGGTGACGTCGCCCGGCGGGACCACCGCCGCAGGGGTCCGAGTGCTCGAGGAACGGTCGGTTCGGGCGGCCCTGATCGACGCCGTCCAGGCCGCGACCGAGCGCAGTCGCGAGCTCGGTGCCGAATAGCGCCCGCGGAAGAAAATCGGTGTGACACTTTTCTCATGGCGTTCCGTCGCCTACAGTGACGACTTGGTAAGCGCATCGGCGAGAGCCGGTCGCGCTGCAGGGCCGGTGCCATCGGGGGGTTGGCACCGGCCCTCATCGTTTTCTGCCGGCCGATCACAGCGTCATCACGACGTTCTCGTGCCGTGTTCATCGTCGGCCGGCCCCGCCCGTGGATAGCGTCGCGGACGTGACTCGCTTCGACACCGTGTCGTTCCTGACCGACTACGGCACCGCCGACGAGTTCGTCGGCGTGGTCAAGTCGGTGATCCGCGACATCGCACCGCACGTCGGGGTGGTCGACCTCACCCACGAGATCCGACCGTTCGACGTGCGGGCCGGCTCGCTCGCCCTCGCCCGCTCGATCGGCTACGTCCCGTCGGGTGTGGTGCTCGGTGTGGTCGACCCCGGAGTCGGCACCGCTCGTCGCGCCGTGGCGATCGAGGTGGCAGGCGGCGCCGGTGTGCTCATCGGCCCCGACAACGGACTCCTGGCACCGGCCGTTGCGATGGCGGGTGGCGCCGAACGTGCCGTCGAGCTGACCAACGTCGAATACCAACTGGAGGCGGCGGGCACGACGTTCGCCGGCAGAGACGTGTTCGGTCCGGCTGCCGCCCACGTCTGCAACGGCGTCGATCTGCTCGAGCTCGGCCCCGAGGTCGATCCTGTGCTGCTGCTGCCCGGCACGGTGCCGCTGTCGCGACTGGAGGACGACGAGCTGATCACCGAGGTGCTGTGGGTCGACCGATTCGGCAACGCGCAGCTGAACATCGGCCCCGACGACCTGCCGCCGACCTGGGGTCCGCTCTTCCAGCTCCGGCTGGGTGTGCCGACCGACCCGGCCGGTGTCACCGTCCGTCGGGCAGTGCGAGGGTCACACTTCGCCGAACTGACCGGTGGTGCCGTCGGGCTCGTGCTCGACTCGTACGGCATGTTGGCGATCGCGATCGACCAACGGTCTGCGGCCGACGAACTCGGCCTCGCGGCCGGTGACCAGGTGGTCGTCGTTCCGCTCGACGACGAGCCTCCCGTCGAGACACCGGTCGCCTTCGGGCGTCGGTGACCATCGGCGGATAGCCTGAGCGCATGCGCCCCGCCACCACACTGACCCTCGGCCTGTTGCTCGCGGCGATTCTCGTGGCCGGTGTGATCTCCCTCGTCCGTCTCTGAGCGTCGCCGGAGGGTACGCTGCGGGCGTGGGGTCGGAGTCGGAGGCAATGAACGTCGCGCGGATGATCGATCCGCACCCGGCCGATCACGTCGCGCTCATCTCGCGAAACCGTGCGACCACGTACGGAGAGCTGCGCGACCAGACCGAGCGGCTGCGCGGTGGCCTGATCGCCCAGGGCATCTCGGCCGGTGACCGGGTCGCGATCCTCTGCGAGAACAACCGCTACTTCGTGGTGTCCTACCTGGCCGTCGTCGGCATGGGTGCGATCGCCGTCCCGCTCAACCCGACCAGTCCGGCGCCGGAGATCGAACGGGAGTTGGTGACCGTGCGTCCCGTCGCTGCGATCGTCGGCCCGGCCGCCGCAACCGCGTGGCGCACCATCGCCGTCGACCGCGTTCCGTCGCTGCGCACCGTCGTGTGTGCCGAGGGCGACACCGCACCCGACGAGTTGTCGATCGCCACCCTGCTCGAGTCCGACCCGGCGCCCATCGTCGACGTCGACGGCGATCACATCGCGGTGATGATGTTCACCAGCGGCACCGCCGGCGCACCGCGGGCGGCGATGCTCAGCCACGACAACCTGATCAGCAACGTCCGCCAAGACGTCACAGCGCTCGACCACACCCGCGCCGGCGACGTGGTCTACGGGGTGCTCCCGTTGTTCCACATCTTCGGGTTGAACGTCGTGTTGGGGGTGTCGTTCACCGTCGGGGCCACAGTGCTGCTCGTGCAACGGTTCGACCCCGCGACCGCCATCGACTCGATCGTGCAGCGCAAGGTCACGGTCGTCCCCGGAGCTCCGTCGATGTGGGTGGCGTTCAGCCATTTCGACGAGCTGCCCGCCGACACGTTCGCATCGGTGCGTCTCGCACTGTCGGGCGCCGCCCGCCTCCCTCGCGCCGCCTCCGACCGGATGCGCGAGCGGTTCGGCGTGTCGATCTACGAGGGGTACGGGTTGACCGAAGCGTCGCCGGTCGTCACGAGTTCGGCCGGGCTCGAGTGTCGTCCCGGGTCGGTCGGGCGACTGCTGGTCGGCCAGGAGATGCGGCTGGTCGGCGACGACGGTCACGACGTGCCGGTCGGTGACGCCGGCGAGATCTGGGTGCGCGGCGACAACGTGTTCCACGGCTACTTCGAGGAGCCCGAGGCGACGGCGCGTGTGCTCGTCGACGGCTGGCTCCTCACGGGCGACATCGGCATGGTCGACGACGAGGGCTACCTGTACCTGGTCGATCGAGCGAAAGACCTCATCATCGTGTCGGGCTTCAACGTGTTCCCGGCCGAGGTCGAAGAGGTGTTGCAGAGCCACCCGGCGGTCGCCGAGGTCGGCGTGCTCGGCGTCCCGCACCCGCACCAGGGCGAAGCGGTCAAGGCCTTCGTCGTGCTGAAACCCGGCCATGACATCGACGAAGACACCCTGATCGATCACGCTCGCGACTACCTGGCCCGGTACAAGTGCCCGTCCAAGGTGATCTTCGTCGATCGACTCCCGCGCAACGCGGCGGGCAAACTCGTGCGACGCGAGCTCGAAGGCACCGTCCTCGGCTCCTGACGGCTCGGCCGCCGCCACGCACTCGCGGACTCTCGGGGCACCGCCGCCACGGTCGACGGACGCGCCGACGCGGCTTTGTGAAATCGTGCACAAGAGTTCTAGGCTGATCGGCGATGCCCCCACATCGCACGCGTCGCAGAATCCCCGAGGCAACGGTCGCCCGTCTGCCCGTGTATCTGCAGATCCTGATCGAGCAGTCGGAGAGCGGCATCGAGAGCGTGTCGTCGGAGGGGTTGGCCGAGCTCGCCGGCGTCAACGCGGCGAAGGTCCGGAAAGACCTCAGCTACCTCGGCAGCTACGGCACCCGCGGCGTCGGCTACGAAGTCGAGTACCTGGTGTTCCAGATCCGCCGTGAACTCGGTCTCGACCACGAATGGCCCGTCGTCATCGTCGGCGCCGGCAACCTGGGCCAGGCGCTCGCCGGATACGGCGGGTTCAACGGGCGCGGCTTCCCCGTCGCCGGCATGGTCGACGTCGATCCCGACAAGGTCGACACCGTCGTCGCCGGGGTCCGGGTGCGGCCGCTCGACGACCTCGCCGAGATCGTGACCGGTGGAGACATCTCGATCGGTGTCATCGCCACCCCGGCCGGCGCCGCCCAGGACGCTGCCGATCGGCTGATCGCCGCCGGCGTCACGAGCATCTTGAACTTCGCGCCGATGGTGTTGTCGGTGCCGTCGACGATCTCCGTCCGCAAGGTCGATCTCGCCGTCGAACTGCAGATCCTGACCTACCACGAGCAACGCAAGGCCAACGCCGCCCCTCGCAACGCCGACGGTGCCCAACTTCACCAGCTCTCCGGGGACCGCCAGCGAGGGGCAACAGCGTAGGCTGGAACGGTCATGTCGATCCTCGCCATCGGAGTCAACCACCGCAGTGGGCCGCTCAGCGTGCTCGAGCGAGTGACCCTCGCCCCGGATGAGGTCGGCAAGGCGGTCGAAGGTCTGGCGCAACTCGACAACGTCCGCGAGGCGGTCGTGGTCAGCACCTGCAACCGCACCGAGATCTACGCGGTCACCGAGAAGTTCCACGGCGCGTACGCCGACATCCGCGACTTCCTCTGCCAGCGGGGCGGCATCTCCGCCGACGAACTCCACCCGCACCTGTTCTCGCAACACGACGAGGCCGCTGTCGCTCATCTCTTCGAGGTCGCGGCCGGTCTCGACTCCGCCGTCGTCGGCGAGTCGGAGATCCTCGGTCAGCTCCGTCAGGCATGGGAGGTCGCCCAGCGTGAAGGCGGCGCCCGCACCACGCTCAACCTGTTGTTCCGACACGCGGTCGAGGTCGGCAAGCGTGCTCGCACCGAAACGGCGATCGCGCGCGGCACCGCATCGGTCAGCCATGCCGCCGTCGAGATGGCGGTCGAGCACCACGGTTCGATCAGCGGTCGCAACGTCGCTCTCGTCGGTGCCGGAGCCATGGGCGAAGGCATCGCGGTGGCGCTGCGCGGCGCCGGTGTCGGCGACGTCCTGGTCGTCAACCGTTCACCCGAGCGCGGGCAGGCGCTCGCCGACCGCATCGACGGTCGCGCACTCGGCATCGATCGCTTGTCCGAAGCCCTCGAGGTCGGTGACGTCGTGTTGACCTCCACGGGGGCCGACGAGCCGGTCATCACCGCCGACCTCGTGAGGGGTCTCGACCGCAGCGGTCGTCCACTGCTGTTCGTCGACATCGCCGTGCCCCGCGACGTCGCCCCCGACGTCGCGGAACTCCCCGGCGTCACGGTGCTCGACCTCGACGACCTGAGCAACTGGGCCGACCGCGGGCGAGCCGAGCGTCTGGCCGAGGTCGACCGGGTGTCCGACATCGTGCGTGAAGAGGTCGAACGGTTCGGGCTCGAGTCCGCTGCGCTCCAGGCGGCACCACTGGTGTCGTCGCTGCGCGATCGAGCCGAGCAGCTGCGCACGGCCGAGCTCGCCCGCCACACCAAGCGGCTCGGCCGGCTCGACGAGCAGCAGCGCGAGATGGTCGACCTCATCACCCGCGGCATCGTCGCCAAGTTGTTGCACGAGCCGTCGGTCCGGTTGCGCAACCAGGCGGGCACCCCGCAGGGTGAACGCAACGCGGCGGCGGTCGCCGATCTGTTCGACCTCGGTTGAGCTGCCGGTGATCCGCATCGCCACCCGCGGGAGCGGGCAAGCACTGACCCAGGCCAACGCCGTCGCCGACCAGCTGGTCGCGGTCGGTCAGGACACCGAGATCGTGGTCATCGAGACGATGGGCGACCGGTCGCAGGCGACCAACGTGCCGCTCCACTCGATCGGCGGCCAAGGCGTGTTCGTCAAGGAGGTCCAGCAGGCGGTGCTGGACGGCCGTGCCGACATCGCCGTGCACTCGGCCAAGGATCTGCCGACCACGCCGACGCCCGGCCTCGTGATCGGTGCGTTCACACAGCGCCGCTCCGCCGCCGACGCGCTGATCGGTCGCTCGCTCGTCGACCTGCCGTCCGGTGCCACGATCGCCACCGGGTCGGTGCGTCGCCGTGCCCAACTCGCCCGGGCGCGTCCCGACCTGGAGTTCGTCGAGCTGCGGGGCAACATCCCGACCCGGCTCGAGAAGGTGCCCGACGGTGGAGCCGTCGTGATGGCGGTCGCCGCGCTCGAGGTGCTCGACATGACCGACCGGATCGACGACGTGCTCGACACCGCCGAGTTCGTACCGGCCGTCGGCCAGGGTTGCGTCGCCGTCGAGTGTCGCGACCGAGACGACGAGGTGCTCGACGCGCTCGGAGACATCGACGACCCCGACACCCGCCACGAGGTCACCGTCGAGCGGGCGTTCATGGCTCGGCTCGGGTCGGGCTGTTCGTTGCCGATCGGCGCCCACGTCGATCACCGGCGGTTGTTCACGTTCCTCGCCGATTTCGACACCGGTATCACCGTCTCCGACACGATCGAGTTGTCCGACGGCGACATCGAGGCCGACATCGACATCGCCCGCAGGGCAGCCGACGAAGCGCACGCCCACGTCACCGGTCGGTGAGATGGCGGTTCGTCCTCTCTCCGGGCGACGGGTGGTCACCACCCGCGACCGCCGGGGCCGCCTCGACACGCGGCTGGCGGCGCTCGGCGCCGACGTCGTCCACGTTCCGCTGATCGCGATCGAGCCGTCGCCCGACCCGCACGTCGACGCCGCGCTCGATCGCCTGGACTCGTTCGACTGGCTCGTCGTCACGTCGC
>CAXAWD010000069.1:0-12000 GCA_963972325.1 uncultured Acidimicrobiaceae bacterium | reverse complement strand
AGAACATGGCGGCCGCCGCCCGCATGCACAGCGTCGAGATGGGCGTCGACCTCCGTGGCGTCACCGTCATCGCGTTCGGTGGTGCCGGCCCGGTGCACGCCTGCGGCGTCGCCGACCTGCTCGAGTCCGACCGGGTGATCTTCCCGGTCAACGCCAGCGTCCTGTCGGCGTTCGGCACGCTCGTGTCGCCGGTTCGCATCGACCTCGCCCAGTCGCTGCCACGCATGATCGACACGGTCGATCCCGCCGAACGCGACGCGCTGCTCGACGAACTCCGGGCCGAAGGCCGCCGCGTGCTGTCGGCCGCCGGGGTGCCCGACGCCGACGTCCGGTTCCGCTATGGCATCGACGCCCGCTACGCCGGTCAGGGCAACGAGATCACCATCTGGGTGGGCGAGGGCGAGGAGTGGCCCGCCACCCCCGAACAGGTCACCGAGGCGTTCGAGGCCGAGTACCGGCGGATCTACGGCATGACGATCCCCGACGTCAGCGTGCAGGCCGTGACCTGGCGCCTGTCGGCCTCGGCCGACACCAACATCGTCGAGCCCTCGCACGATCTCGCCGCCGCCGACGGAGCGCCCGAGCCGATCGGCCACCGTCCGATGATCTTCGACCGTGGCGTCGATGCCGTCGACGCCCCCGTCTACCGCCGCACCGAACTCGGTGCCGGCGCCACCTTCGAGGGCCCGGCGGTCGTCGAAGAACGCGAGACCACGTCGGTCATCCGCCCCGGATGGTCGGTCGAGGTCGCCGCCGACGGCAGCCTGATCGCTACCCGCCGAACAGAGGAGTCGTCATGACGATCGCCGAACCGACGAAGACCCGCACGTTCGACGCGGTCGAACTCGAGATCCTGTGGCAGTCGCTGATCGCCACGGTCAACGAGCAGGCCCGTGCGTTGCAGCGTGCCGCGTTCTCGCCGATCGTCCGTGAAGCGGGCGACCTCGCGAACGCGGTGTTCGACCGCCGCGGTCGCATGGTGGCGCAGGCCGTGACCGGCACCCCCGGCCACATCAACTCGCTCGCGATCGGCGCGGCCAACATGCTCGAGGAGTTCCCGCTCGAGTCGCTCGACGAGGGCGACGTGCTGGTCACCAACGACCCGTACAAGACGGCCGGCCAGCTGCTCGACGTCACGGTGCTCGTGCCGGCGTGGCGCAACGGTCGGATCATCGCGTTCTTCGGGTCGACGATCCACCACACCGACGTCGGCGGCTACGGCATCGGCGCCGGTGGGCGTGACTGCTTCGAGGAAGGCCTGTGGATCCCGATCTGCAAGCTGATGAAGGGCGGCGCGCGCAACGAGGACGTGTGGCGCTTCGTGCTCTCCAACGTGCGCCAGCCCGACCACATGGCCGGCGACCTCCACGCCCAGCTCGCCTCCGGCGAGGTCGGCGCCCAGCGCCTGTCGGCCCTGTGCGACACGTTCGGCCTCGACGACATCGAAGGCCTCGCCGACGAGATCATCGACCGGTCCGAGACCGCCACCCGAGACAGCATCCGGCAGCTCCCCGCCGGTACGTACGAGGCGTCGGCGATCCTCGACCTGGCCGACGGCGACCGGATCGACATCGTGTGTGCGGTCACCGTCGACCCCGAAGCCGGTGAGATCACCGTCGACTACGAGGGCACGTCGCCCGCCAGCCCGTGGGGCATCAACGTGGTCAAGAACTACACCCACGCCTACACCACGTTCACGGTGCGCTCGGTGCTCAATCCCGACATCCCGAACAACCACGGCAGCCTCGGCCCGATCAAGGTCGTCGCTCCCGAGGGCACGATCGTCAACGCCGTGCTCCCGCAGCCGGGCACCGCCCGCCACGTGGTCGGCATGTTCCTGCCGAACGCGCTGCTCAAGGCGCTCGCCCAGGTGCGGCCCGACGACGCCATGGCCGAAGGCTCGGGCGCCGTCTGGACGATGCAGGTCAACGGCAACCACGACGACGGGTCGCCGTTCATCACCGCCATGTTCACCTACGCCGGCGGCGTGGGCGCACGGTCCGGCAAGCCCGGTCTCGACGCGTGCTCGTACCCGACCGGCGTGTCGGCCGTGCCGATCGAGGTCGTCGAGGCATCGGCGCCGATCCGCTTCCACGAGAAGTCGCTGCGCCGGGGTTCCGGCGGTGCCGGTCGACAGACCGGTGGGCTCGGCCAGGTCGTCGAGTTCTCCGTCGACACGAACAAGCCGTGGCAGCTCAACGCCGTCACCAGTCGCCTCGCCGAGCCGCCCCAGGGTGTGTTCGGCGGCGAGCCGGGTTCGGCGGGCAGCTTCAAGGTCAACGGCGAACCGGTCGTCACCCAGGCTCGTCTCACGCTGAAGTCGAGCGACGTCGTCCGGCTCGAACTGCCGGGTGGCGGCGGCTACGGCGCTCCCGAGGGGTCCGACTGAGCCATGGCCGCTTGGCCCGACGCCGTGACGTTCGCCCAGTGCTGGGCCGACGCCGTCGCGACGCGGGCCGACGCGACCTTCCTCGTGTTCGAGGCGCCGGACGGCACGGTCACCGAGTGGACCTACGCCGAGTTCGACGAGGTCGTCGCCCGGATGGCCACCGAGCTCGCGAGTCACGACGTCGGCCCCGGCCGATCGGTGCACCTGGCGCTCACGAACTGCCCCACGTTCGTCGCCGTCTGGATCGCCACGGTCCGCCTCGGCGGTTGGATCGTGCCGGGCGATCCGCAGGGACGCACTCCGGAGTTCGCCGACCACGTCGAGCGCACCGATCCCGCAGTCGGTTTCTGCGGCCGCAGCCGGTCCGACGTGTACGAGCCGTCGATCGGGGATCGCCCCCTGATCCCGATCGACGAGGGCGACGCCCGGCTCGCCTGGTTGCCCGAGGAGCGGTTCACCGACTGGCCGACCCCGGCGCCGACCGACCGTGCCGCCGTGATGTTCACGAGCGGCACGACCGGTCGCCCGAAGGGCGTCGAGATCACGCAGGCCAACTACGCCTTCGTCGGCAACACGATGGCCGAGGCGGCCGACCTCACCGCCGACGACCGTCAGTTCGTCGTGCTCCCGCTGTTCCACGCCAACGCCCAGTACTACTCGTTCGCCTCGGCGATCTGGGCCGGCGCCTCGGTCGCGCTGATGCACACGTTCTCCGCCAGCGGGTTCCTGCCGCAGGCCGCCCGTCACGAGGTGACCTGCGCGAGCCTGTTCGCGGCGCCGATGCGGATGATCCTGGCCCGCGGCGGCCCGGTCGACGGGCTCCGGCTGCGCCACTGCTGGTTCGCCCAGAACATCGCCACCGACCAGTACGAGACGCTCGGCGAGTGGCTCGGCTGTCGTCCGCGCCAGTTGTACGGCATGACCGAGACGATCCCTGCGGTGCTCACCGACGAAGCGTCCGAGCCCGACCCGTCGTCGATGGGCTACGTCACCGCCGGCTGCGAGGTCGAGGTGCACGACGAGCACGGACAGCCGGTCCCCGTCGGTGACGTCGGCGAGATCGTCGTGCGCGGCGATCGCGGCATCACGCTGTTCGCCGGCTACCTCGACGACGAGGCCACCACCGAGGCCAGCTTTCGCGACGGATGGTTTCGTACCGGCGACCGGGCGACCGTCGACTCGTCGGGCCGGTTCTTCTTCGACGGCCGACGCTCCGACGTGTTGAAGGTCGCCGGTGAGAACGTCTCGACCGTCGAGGTCGAGGCCGTCGTCAGCGCTCACCCGGCCGTGCTCGAAGCGTCGGTGGTCGGAGCACCCGACCCGATTCGCGACGAGGTGCCGGTCGCATTCGTCGTGCCGGTCGACCAGACCGCACCGCCCACCCCCGACGAACTCCGTGCATGGTGCGTCGAACGACTCGGCAAGTCGAGAGTTCCCACAGCGTTCACGGTTCTCGAGGAGTTGCCTCGCACCAGCGTTGGCAAGATCAGGAAGTTCATGTTGCAGGAGGAAGCCACCCGATGACCGATCTGACCGACGCCCTGTTGCAGTCGCTCGATGACTCGATCGACGACGTGTCGACCGCGTCCACGATGCCGCCCGTGCTCTACACCTCCGAAGAGGTGCTCGCCTTCGAAAAGGAGGCGCTGTTCATGAAGGAATGGCTCTGCGTCGGGCGCGCCGAGCGGATCCCCGAGGTGGGCGACTGGTTCACCGTCACCATCATGGGCGAGCCGCTGATCATCACCCGCGACAAGGAGCAGCAGGTCCGGGCGATGTCGGCCGTGTGCCAGCACCGGGCGATGCAGATCTGCGAGGGTGCGGGCAACAGCTCGACGTTCAAGTGCCCGTACCACCACTGGAACTACGCGCTCGACGGGCGCCTGCTCGGCGCGCCGGCGATGGAGCGCACCGAAGGCTTCGACAAGTCCGAGTGGGGCCTCCCGCAGCTGCGGGTCGAGGAGTGGATGGGCTTCGTGTTCGTCAACTTCGATCCCGACGCCGCTCCGCTCGCCCCGACGCTCGAGCGCTACTCGCCGTACCTGAAGAACTACGACCTCGAGAACGCCGTCTGCACCGGCACGTTCACCCTCGAGGACATGCCGTGGAACTGGAAGGTGATGTTCGAGAACTTCAACGACGGGTACCACGCCAACCGGTTGCACCAGTACGTGCAGGACTTCTGTCCGTCGAGCATGTCGGAGTTCCCCGAGCCGTGGGACGACGACTCCAACGTGATCTTCCGCACGTCCGGCTACACCCACATCGACGGTGGCTTCAACGCCACCCACCGGGTGATCATGGACGTGTTCCCGAACCTGACCGAGGAGGAACGCTCCCGGTCGACGTTCGCGCTGGTGCCGCCCACCCTGTGCTTCGGTACGGCGCCCGACCAGTGCTTCTTCTTCCTCGTGCGGCCCACCGGTCCGCAGACGATCGACATCGAGATCGGGTACATCTTCCATCCGAGCGCGCTCGACGATCCGCTGTTCGACGAGAAGATCGCACTGTCCGATGCGGGCGTGCAGGTGTTCGTCCGTCAAGACCAGGACGCCACCACCAAGGTGCAGAACGGCCTCAACTCGCGGTTCGCGCCGCGCGGTCGGTACTCGTGGCAGGAAGAAAGCCATGTCCAGTTCAACCGCTGGCTCGTCCAGCGCTACCGCTCGGCCTGGCCGGGCGCAACGTCTTCGTCGCAGCTGAGCGACGCAGAGGTGGCCTCCTCGTGAGGTCCATCACCACCAGATCAGCGAACCAAGTGGGGAGCCCTTCCATGTCCAAGAGGTCCAAGAAACTGAGTGCGTTCTTGTTGTGTTCGGCACTCGCCGTCGCAGCATGCGGCGGCGACGACGATGACGCTCCCGCAGCGGAACCGTCCGCCGAGGAGACCAGCGAGCCGACCGCCGAGGAAACGGCCGAGCCGACCGGCGAAGCAACGGACGAGATGTCCGACGACATGTCCGAGGAGCCGTCCGACGACATGTCCGACGACATGTCCGAGGAGCCGAGTCTCGACGAGCCGGAGACCGACGAGATCGTCGAGGCGTTCGACGCCAACGGCGACGGCGCGATCACGATCGGCGTCGCCGCTGCAGGCCCGCGTGACGACAACGGCTACTACCAGTCACTCGTCGACTTCGCCGAGCAGTTCTCGGCCGACAACGGCTTCGCCGACCCGATCGTCAGCGACAACATCGGTGCCGAAGAGGCCGCACAGGCGATGTCCGACCTCGCCCAGCAGGGTGTCGACATCATGTTCGTCGGCGCCAGCGAGATCGCCGAGCCACTGCCCGACCTCACCGAGGCGTTCCCCGACATCTTCTGGTACTGCAACTGCGGCGCCGGCTTCGCGGAACTGCCCGGTCTGGCACAGGCGACCGACTGGGGCGCAGCGATCCACTACACCGCCGGCGTCGCCATGGGGCAGACCCTGATCGAGCAGGGGAGCACCCAGTCGGTGTTCCTCGGCTGCTGCGACATCAACTTCGAGCGTGAGGCGTACAACGCCACCCTCGCCGGCATGCACGCCGTCGACGAGAGCCTGACGATGGAGTACGTCGCGACCGGTGACTTCCCGTACGACTTCGACAACTCGGGCAACGCCACGGCGGCGCTCACCAACGCCCAGGCCAACGGCGCCACGCTCGCGTACGCCTACCTCGGCGGTGCGACCGATCCCGTCGGCCAGCTCGCCACCGAACAGGGTCTCGCCGTCTTCGCCGCCGGCCCCGCCGACATCTGCGATCGTGACGACGGCATCGACTGGACCGGCTCGGTCGTGTTCGACGGTGGCCGGTACGCCGCCCAGGCGCTCCGCTTGATCATCGCCGGTGAGCTCGGTGAGGGCTCGACGTATCAGTTCCCGACCGAAGCCGGCCTGAACGGTGCAGAGCTCTGCGATCCGAGCCCGGAGACCGCAGCCGCGCTGGACGACGCCTTCGGGCTGCTGGCCAGCTTCGACGAGGACCTGATGGGCCAGCTCGGTGCCATCTCGGGCGAGGCGTACAGCGGCGAGTGATCACCAATTCCGAAGCGGCGGGGACCATGGAGGTCCCCGCCGTGGAACTACGCGGCCTGACCAAGGCATTCGGACGGGTCGTCGCCTGCGACGACGTCTCGCTCACGCTCCGGCGTGGGCACGTCCACGGCATCCTGGGCGAGAACGGCGCCGGCAAGTCGACGTTGATGAAGATCCTCATCGGGCTGGTGCTGCCCGACGGCGGATCCATAGAGGTCGACGGCCGGCCGGTCTCGATCCATGATCCACAGGCCGCGGCGGCGCTCGGCATCGGCATGGTGCATCAGCACTTCAGCCTCGTCGACGCGCTCTCCGTGTGGGAGAACGTCGCGCTCGGCGAGGCGGGTGCGCTGCACCCGGCCGCCGTGCGCGATCGCATCGGTGAGATCGGAGAGCACTACGGTCTCGCGATCGACCCCGACGCTCGCGTCGGTGATCTCACCGCCGGACTCCGGCAGCGGGTCGAGATCATCAAGTGTCTTCGGCGCGATCCCAGCATCGTCATCTTCGACGAACCGACCTCGGTGTTGACTCCCGACGAATCGGCCCAGCTCTTCGAGTCGTTCCGCGACGTCGTCGCAGCGGAAGGGCGCGCCGTGGTCCTCGTCAGCCACAAACTCGACGAGGTGATGGCGGCGACCGATCATGTCACCATCATGCGGCAAGGCCGCGTGGTCGATCATCTGATCACCGCGGACACCGACGTGGCGACGCTCGCTCGCGGCATGGTCGGGCGTGACGTGTCGCTCCGCTCCGAGCGGGCGGCGCTCGGCATGGTCGACGTCCCGGCGGGCGAAGCCCACGCGACCAGTGCGGTCGCCAACGCCGATGTCGGCCGGCCCCCGGTGCTCGAACTGTGCAACGTGACCGCTCGCGGCCCTCGGGGCTCCACCCTGCTCTCCGACCTGTCGCTCCGGGTCGGTGCCGGCGAGATCGTCGGCGTCGCCGGCGTCGAGGGCAACGGACAGCGGCCGCTCGGTGACCTGCTGTCCAGCCTGGTCCCGGTCTCCTCCGGCGAAGTGCTCGTCGACGGTGACCACGTATCGAGCCGTCGCCCCGGAGCGATGGCGGCGGCCGGGATCGCCGTGATCCCGGAGGACCGGCACGACTCGGGTGTCGTGCTCGACATGACGGTCGCCGAGAACCTCGTGATGGTCCGGCCCGGCGACGTGGCCGATCGTGGCGTGATCAGCCCGGCCCGACTCGAACAGCGCGCCCACGACCTGATCGAACAGTTCGGCATCCAGTGCGCCGGTCCCGACGCTCCGTTGTGGACGCTGTCGGGAGGCAACCAGCAGCGGGTCGTGCTTGCACGAGAGCTCTCGCACACGCCCCGCGTTCTCGTCGCGGCGCAGCCGACCCGGGGCCTCGATGTCGGCGCGATCGAGTACATGACCGATCAGCTCAGGGCGGCGGCCGAAGCCGGGGTCGGCGTGCTGTTGATCTCGAGCGAACTCGAGGAGATCCTCGATCTGTCCGACCGCATCGTCGTCATGTCCAACGGATCGATCGTCGGCGAGATGGAACGTCGGAACGTCGACCTCGACCGGCTCGGTCTCCTGATGGGCGGTGCGGCCGCGTGAACGCACGACATCGTGAGTGGGTCGCCCTGTACGCCGGGAGCGTCGCGTGTGCGCTGCTGTTGTCGGCGCTCCTGGTCGAGGCCACCGGCGGCAGTTGGCGACCGGTGCTCGACGCACTGGTCGACGGCAGCTTCCGTGGCCCGGGACGCTGGGGGCAGACGCTCGGTGCCGCAGCCCCCATGCTGCTCGTCGCGCTCGGCACGATCGTGTCGGCGCGCGCCGGACTGGTGAACATCGGCCAGGAAGGTCAGCTCCTGATCGGCGTTGCGTTCGCCGTGTTCTTCGGGTTCCGCATCGGCGGGCCGGGCCCGGTCAATATCGTGGTCGTGCTGATCGCCGGAGCGGTCGGTGGCGCGATCTGGGCCGGCGTGGCCGGTCTGCTGCGGTTCTGGCGCGGTGTACCCGAGGTGCTGTCGACCCTGCTGCTCGTCACCGTCGCCGGTCAGGCGGTCGCCTTCAGGCTCAAACACCAGTCGTTGCTGCTCGCTCCCGAAGCCAATCGCGGCAACCGCAACCAGGTCAGCGAGCAACTCGCCGAGAACAGCCGCCTTCCGAACCTGCACGTGTTCGGCAACGATGTGCCCTCCGCGGCATTCATCGCCGTCGGATTCGCCGTGGTGGTCGCCTTCGCGATCTCCCGGACGGTGTGGGGCTTCCGGCTGCGCATGCTCGGGCGGAACCCCCGTGCGGCCCGCCGGGCCGGCGTGTCCGAGCGGCAGTACGGGATGATGGCGCTGATCATCGGCGGCGCGTTCGCCGGCCTCGCCGGTGCCGTGATGCTCGCCGGTGGCGGATTCCAGTTCGGCAACTTCCGGCTCGTGCCCGGGTTCTCGGCCAGCATCGGTTGGACCGGCCTGCTCGTCGCACTCGTGGCACGGGAGAAGGCGCTCGCAGCGATTCCCGTGGCCGTGGTGTTCGGCGCCTTGCGGACCGGCTCCGGGTTCGTCGGGAGCACCGGGGTCGAGGGCCGCATCACCGACGTGATCCAAGGATTGCTGGTGCTGGCGTTGCTCGTGCCGCCCGCGCTGATGTTCGTTCGTGACCGCCGACGCGCCCGCGCCGCCAGCGCGGTGAGGACGTAGACATGGGCTTCTTCGACGCTGTCTGGGACATTTTTTCCAGCGACTCGACCTATCTGAACGGCGCCCTGTTCGCCGGACTCCTGCTGTTCGCGGCGTCGGGTGAGTGGATCGCCGAGCGCGCCGGCACGATCAACATCTCCGTCGAGGCGATGCTGTTGGCCGGCGCCTTCACCGGCGCGGTCGGCTTCGATATCACCGACTCGATCGTGCTCGCGATGGTCACCGGTGCCCTCGGCGGCATGGTCGTGGCCGGGGTGCAGGCCGAGATGAGTCACCGTCTGGCCGCCGACCAGTTCGTCGTCGGCCTGACACTGAACATCCTCGTGCTCGGCCTCGCCGGCTTCCTCGACCGAGAGATCGAACCAGCGGCCAAGTCGGCCGCGGTCTTCGATGTCCCGCTGCTGAGCGATCTGCCATTGATCGGTCAGGCGCTGTTCGGTCAACGGTGGCCGTTCTACCTGCTCTATCTGCTGATCCCGTTGTCGTGGTGGCTGATGTTCCGCACCCGATGGGGCCTCGAAGTGCGAGCGTCCGGCGAAGATCCGCAATCGGCGGACGTGTCGGGGATCGACGTCAACCGGCGTCGTCGCCAGGCGATCTATTACACCGGTCTCACCTCCGGCCTCGGTGGCGCCTTCCTCGTGTTCGTCCAGATCGGTGACTTCAACGAGAGCATCGTCGGTGGTCGCGGGTTCATCGCGATCGCGGCGGTGATCTTCGGTGGTTGGACACTTCGTGGCACGGTCGCCGGGTGCATCCTGTTCGCCGGGGCGCTGTCGTTCCGACTCTCGATCCAAGGGCTCGGCTACGAGATCAACAGCGAACTGCTGCAGGCGTTGCCGTTCCTCGTCACGATCTTCGCGATGGCGATCTTCGCCAAGCGGGTTCGTCCCCCGGTGGCGCTGGCCCGACCCTTCGTACGGGGCCTGAAGTAGTGGCCTCGCCCGACATCCGAACGCTCGGTCGCACCGGCATGCACGTGAGCCGTTTCGGGCTCGGCACGATGGTGTTGGGCGCGTGGGGCAACACCGACCGCGACGAGTGCCGACGGATCGTCCACGAGGCGCTCGACGCCGGCATCAACCTCGTCGACACCGCAGACATGTACGCCGACGGCGAAAACGAGGAGATCGTCGGCGAGGCGATCGCCGGGCGGCGCGACGACATCGTGCTGTGCACGAAGTTCCACCACCCGGTCGGCGACCACGGTGACCCGAACCGGCGTGGCAACTCGCGCCGTTGGATCATGACCGCGATCGATGACAGCCTGCGTCGACTCGGCGTGGACCACATCGACCTCTACCAGGTGCACCGTCCCGACCCCGACACGGCGATCGACGAGACCGTCGCCGCGCTGAACGACCTGGTGACGGCGGGCAAGATCCGGGCGTGGGGCACCTCGACGTTCCCGGCCGAGCAGCTGGTCGAAGCCCACTGGGCGGCAGAACGTCGGGGGTTCGCCGGCCCCCACACCGAGCAGCCTCCGTACTCGATCTTCAGCCGCGGCATCGAGCGTGCCGTGCTACCCACCGCACGTCGATACGACATGGGTGTCGTCGTGTGGAGCCCGCTCGCCGGCGGCTGGCTGACCGGCAAGTACCGCCGGGGTGAGTCGGCGCCGTCCGGCAGCAGGGCGGCGACCAACCCCGACCATTTCGACGTCGGCAACGAGGCCAAGTTCGATGCCGCCGAACGGCTGGCGGCGATCGCGGTCGAGGCCGGTGTCAGCCTCGCCCACCTCGCGTTGGCATGGGTCGTCGAACACCCGGCGGTCACCGCAGCGCTGATCGGACCGCGCACGATCGAGCAGCTGCACGACCTCCTCGGAGCGATCGACCTGCGGCTCGACGCTGCGACGCTCGATGCGATCGATGACGTCGTGGCCCCCGGCCGCAATCTGAACGACGATGACGCCGGCTGGACGCCCGCCGGTCTCGATGTGACCCAACGGAGGAGACCACGATGAAAGCAGTGCGATACCAGCAGCCGGGTGGCCCGGAGGTGTTGGAGTACGTCGACGTGCCCGATCCCGCGCCGGGGCCGGTCGACGTCGTGATCGATGTCGCGGCGACGGCGCTCAATCGGCTCGATGTCGTCCAGCGGAATGGTTGGTATCAGATGCCGGGCTTCCAACTGCCCCACATCGCCGGCATGGATGTCGCCGGTGTCGTGTCCCAGGTCGGCTCCGAGGTCGAGGGCGTCGCCGTCGGCGACCGGGTCGTCGTCGACCCATCGCTGGCCGGTGTCGACGATCGTTCCGAGTTGGGCGGGATGGGCGATCTGTACGGTGATCTCGGCATCATCGGAGCGACCGTGGACGGCGGATACGCCGAGAAATGTCTCGTGCCTGCGTCGCACGTGTACGAGGTTCCCGAACACATCACGCTCGAGCAGGCGGCCCCGTTCGCCACGTGTTTCGTCACGGCCTCGCACGCGTTGTTCGACGTCGGCGGGCTCGAAGCGGGTGAAACCGTGATGATCCATGCCGCCGGCTCGGGGCTGTCGACCGCGGCGATCCAACTCGCCAAGCACGCCGGGGCGACCGTGTTGGCGACGGCGGGGACCGACTCCAAGTGTGAGCGGGCACTCGACCTGGGCGCCGACCATGCCCTCAACAACCGCACCGGTGACGTCACCGGTTGGGCCCGTGACGTGACAGCGGGCGCAGGCGTCGACATGGTGCTCGATCATGTGGGGACCGCGCTGTTCGGCCCATCGTTGTTCGCGATCGGCCTGCATGGCAGGCTGGTCAATTGTGGCAATGCGTCAGGGGACGAGGCGACGATCCCGTCGCTCGGCTACCTGTTCCATTCCGGTATCAAGATCATCGGTTCCGACCCGTACCGACCCGACGAGTTCGGCCCCGTCTGGGCCGACTTCTGTGCCGGCAGCTACGACGTCGTGATCGACTCGGTCTTCCCGCTCTCG
>CAXAWD010000068.1:0-12097 GCA_963972325.1 uncultured Acidimicrobiaceae bacterium | reverse complement strand
ACGTCGTCCCCTCGATCCTGCGGTTGGGCTGGCGGGCGTCGAACGGACGATTCGACGTCACGACGGGCTGTGGCCGCCACACCGTGGATCGTGATGTGCTCGACCGCCTGTTCGGTCCGCCTGAGCTGCTCGCGAACGGCGAGCCCGTCGCCGTCGTGAGTGCCGACGCCGGTGGTCATGCCGCGATGCTGGTCGATGCGGACGGCCGCGCCCTGGGGTATCTGCCCGGTGAGGGCGAGACACACGGCCTGGCCCCGTGTCCGGGCGGTGAGCATTTCGTGCAGCTCCGTGGCGGGCCCGGTGGCGAGTACGGGATGGTGCAGTCGTTCGAACTCGCGACGTGGCGGTACGACGGTTGGGCCGAGGTCGGTGTGGTGCCGGTGGAGTCGCCCGAGCCGATCGAGACCGCCGAGACGCTCGTGTGCTCGGAGCCCGAGGGCAGCGACGTGATGGTGGTGTGGTCGACGTATCAGGACGCGACCCGGGTCGTCGACGGTGTCGCCGTCGTCGAGTCGCTGTCGGTGGAACGACCGATCGACGTCGCCGGGCCGGCTGACGCGTCGTTCCGGTTCCGTCGCGGTCAGCCGCCACGGGTGGCGGCGGGAGCGACGACGTCCGACGTCGTGTGGGACCTGGGCGACGGCTGGACCCGGACGATCCGTGGCGACGGCCTGACGTCGGTGCTCGCGACCGGCGTCGGGTGGGAACTGACCGTCGACGACTGGCGTGAGACGTCGCCCGACACATCGGAGGCCGGCTTCCGGGTGGTTCAGGCCGGGCTCGACGGTCGTGCGGTCGCTGTGACCGAGTTCGTGCCGATCACCTCGTTGGGATGGGCGAGTGGCCTGTCGGTCCCGCCCGAACACCGGGTGCTCGCCGGCGTCGAGGCGGCCGTTCCGCCTCCGCTGTACGAGCGAACCGGCACGGCCGTCGCGCCGGTCGCTCAGGACGCCGACGTTGCATCCGTCGTGTCGAACCCCGCGGAACCCGACGATTCCCGGTCGTGGGCGCGATGGGTGGCCGGCGGTCTGCTCGTACTCATCGCGGCCGGGGGAGTCGTACTGATCGTGCGGCGATCCCGTGCCGGACGCGACGAGCCCTCGCTTCGCGGCAAGGGCTCGTGACGGAAGGGCCAGACCCCACCGTTCCCCTCCGTTCGAGGGTTCAGACGGTGGCGTAGTGCTGTTCGAGCTCGGTGATCTGGTGCTCGGTGAGCAGGTGGTCACCGGTGGCCTTGGGGGCCGACTTGACCCACCGCTTGTCCCAGGGCACGACGACCTGGCCGGTGCCGGTCAGGTACGAACCGTCGATGGGCACGTAGTGGGCCGCTCGGAGTAGACCCGGGTCGACGACCAGCCAGTTCGGCGTCATCGAGCCGTCGTCGCTGGTGGTCGGATCGGTGTAGATCACGTCGACCACACGGCCGATGTCGTCACCGCGCTCGTCGAGGACGTGATGTCCGGTGTAGGTGGGGCGAGGATCGCCGTGTTCCGTCATGTGAAGCCTCCAACAATGCAGGCCCGCTGTCATCATTCTGTAACAATTCGCCCGGTCGTGGCAAGTCACCTGATGGAATGATGGGCGTGATGAAGGTCGTGTACACGCTGCGACACCGACTGCACCACCCCGAACTGGAAGTCGAGGGCGGACGGACGCAGGAGCCGTTCGAGCACCCCGGTCGAGCCGAGATCATCCGTGCGGCGCTCGCCGCCGACGACACGTTCGAGTTCGTCGCTCCCGACGAATGGGGCACGGCGCCGATCGAGGCGGTGCACGACCCGGGGTTGGTGTCGTTCCTCGAGACGGCGTGGGAGGAGTACCAGCAGGAGCACCCGTACACGCACGACGTCGTGCCCGACGTGTTCGCGCTCCCGGCGATCCGCGACGGGATGGAACCGGCTCGGGAGCCGACCGACATCGGTATGCGGCTCGGCTGGTGGTGTTTCGAGACCACGACGCCGTTGACGCACGGCACGTACGCGGCGGCGCGCTCGTCGGTCGACGTGGCGCTCACCGCGGCCGACCACGTGGTCGCCGGCGACGGCGTGGCGTACGGCCTCTGCCGCCCGCCCGGCCACCACGCCGCCCGGAGCGCGTATGGCGGCTACTGCTTCTTCAACAACGCAGCGGTCGTGGCGAACCACCTCGCGTCGAGCACGGGGAGCAAGGTCTCGGTGCTCGACGTCGACTACCACCACGGCAACGGCACCCAGCAGATCTTCTACGGACGTGACGACGTGCAGTTCGTGTCGCTGCACGGCGACCCCGAACGGGCCTACCCGTACCTCACCGGCCACCGTGACGAGCGTGGTGCGGGCGCCGGCGCCGGGGCCACGTTCAACTATCCGCTGGCCGCCAGGACGGAGGACGACGACTACCTGGCAGCCCTCAGCGCGGCGTGCGCCGACGTGTCGGCGTTCGGCGCCGACCTGGTGGTCGTCTCACTCGGTCTCGACCCCTACTTCGACGACCCGATCAGCGACCTCGCCGTCACCGCCGACGGATTCGAGCGGTCGGGCGCGATGGTCCGTGAGCTCGGTCTCCCCACCGTGGTGTTGCAGGAGGGCGGCTACGCCACCGACGAGCTGGGGGAGAACGCACGACGGTGGTTGTCGGGCATCAACCAACCGGGGCCGTCCGACGACCGGGACTGACGATCCGCACGATCGTCGCCGCCACCGCCACCATCGTCAGCAGGATCGCGAGCGCCTGGTACGCGCGGTTCACGGTGTCGGTGCCGGCCATGCCCGCGTGGATCGCTGCGCCCCACACCAGTCCGTACGACAGCAGATGGATGCCGTGCCAGAGGCGCTTGGAGAGCCGACGACGCAGGTACGAGGTGGCCTGGACCGCGACCATGACGTAGAACGAGAACACCCCGATCGCGACCGCCAGCGGCCGGTACTCGCTGCTGCCGGGCACGAGCAGTTCGGCCAACCCGAACTCGATGTAGCCGTCCAGGTAGAGGCCCAGCATGTGCAACCCGGTCATCGCCAGGGCCGTGCCGCCGAGCCACTTGTGCAGGTCGAGGAGCCACGCGGGTCGGTCGTGGGGGCGGAGTGCGCGGGTCGACAGCAGGACGCCCCAGGCCACACTCAGCACGAGCAGGGCCAACGCCACGATGCCGGAGCTGCGCGAGAGGTACCACCACGTCTGCTCGCTCATCGCCGGTACTCGTCCCAGTCGGAGGTGGCGACGACACCGTCGGCCGTGACGATCGACGCCGCCAGGCCGAGGCGCTCGTACTCGGCGATCGCGGCGCGTGCGCCGTGTGTGAACGCGACCTTGGTGAACGACTCGGCCCACGCTGCTGTCCCGGCGATGACCGTGCACGATTCGACGTCGGTCGTGGTGCTGCGGAGCGTGGTCGGGTCGAGCAGATGGTGTCGCCGGTCGTCGTCGACCGTCCAGGTGCGGAGGCGTGAGGACGAGGTGGCGAGACCGCCGCCGGCGAGCTCGAGCACCTCGCCGGTGTCGTCGATCGTGATCGGCCAGGCATGGCCGACCGGTGGCCGGCCACGGACCCGAAGGTCGCCCCCGACCTCGACGAGTGCGCCGGCAGCGCCGGCGGCCATGATCTCGTCGACGACCAGATCGGCGGCGAGGCCCTTGCCGAGCCCGCCGGGATCGAGCGTGGTGCCCATGGGCAGCATCACCGCCAGGTCGTCGGCGCGGACCAGGATCTCCGCGGGGCGGCCGCGAGGCGTCGCGTCGGCGGTCAGCGAGGTGGTTCGCTCGGAGCGGTCGCGGCTCGTTCCGTAGCCGAGGTGGACGAGTGCGCCGAGCAACGTGGGATCGAACGCTCCGCCGGTGGCGTGCCACGCCCTCACGAGCGCTTCGACCAGGACGAACGTGTCGGGGCTCACCTGCCGCAGTACCCCGGGTGAGGCGTTGAGCTCGGAGATTTCGCTGGTGGGCAGGAACCGGCTCCACCGCTGCTCCAACTCGTGGAGACGAGCGATCGCCGATGATACGACGCTCGGTTCGTCGACCGTTCCCGGCTCGGACGTCACGACGACGGTCGCATCGCAGCTCATCACGTGCGTCCGGGTCCGAACGACCGAGGCCGCAGCCTGCGTGTCAGCTGCCACCGCTCGATGCCTCGGGTCGGGGCGCCGGCGCCGCGGCCGGTGCAGGTGCAGGAGCGGGTTCCGGGGTGGGGACGTCGACGGCGACCGCGACGGGTGCCGGGGCAGTGACGGGGGTCGGGGCGGCAGTGGCCACGGACGGTGCTGCCGCCGGTGATGCGGCTGCGGTGGCGGCCGTCGTGGCGGCTGCGAGGTCGCCGTCGACCGCCGCCTGCGCGAGGGCGTCGGTGTCGATCGGCTCACCGGTTCGGCCGTCGACGACGAACACGATGACCTGGGGTGGGACCGTCGTCGACGTCGCGAGCGTCGTCGGGACCGCAGCGGCCGGTGCCGCGATGTCGGCACGGTCCGGCTCGGCGACCGGATCCGGTGCGGGTGTCGGTGCCTGCTCGGCACGCCCCTCGGCGATCCCGTAGCCGGCCATCATGCCGAGTACGGCAGTGGTCGACGCCCCGACGGTCATCACCTTGGCCGACAGCGCCGGCGAGCGTCGCCGCCGCGGCGCTGCTGTGCCGACGTGCGGGTCGGATGTCGTCGACGGCTGTTCGGCGGTGTCGGTGGTGGCGCCGGAACGGCGAGCCTGGAGCCGAGCGAGACGTTCGGCGGCACCGTCAGTCGTCGTCACGATCCTCGTCCTCGTCCTCGTCCTCGTCGTCGTCGTCCTCGTCGTGGTCGTCGTCCTCGTCGTCGTGATCGTCGTGGTCGTCGTCCTCGTGATCGTCGCCGTCGTCGTGATCGTCGTGGTCGTCGTGGTCGTCGTCCTCGTGATCGTCGTCGTCCCCATCGTCGTCGTGATCGTCGTCGTCGTGATCGTCGTCGTCGTCGTCGTGGCGAGGCGTCGTGTCGCTCGGAGCGGGGGCGGGCGTCGGGGTGGGAATGGCCTCCGAGGAGACCGACGGAGTGATGACGTTGCCGTCGAACTCGGCCTCGAACTCGACGCGGACGGTGGCCGACTCGAACTCGACCTCGATGTCGTCGTCGTCCTCGTCGATCGACACGATCGTCCACCCGGGAGCCGCCTCGGCATCGACGAGGATCAGCCGTCCGTTGACCACGTCGACCGTCACCACGCCGGAGGTGCCGACGGTGAACGCGGTGAGATAGTCGTCGGCGGGCGCCGCTGTCGTGGTGGGGGAGGAGGGAGAGGCAGCGGTGGTCGGAGGAGCGTTGTCGGCGACTGTCGTCGTCGTGATCGCCTCGTCGTCGCCATCGTCGGTCTCGTCGCCGTCGTCGGCGATCGTCGCGACCGGCACGGTCAAGTCGACGGTGGCGGGCGGGGGCAGCACGGCAGCGGAGGCGCTCGACTCCGACGCGGTGCCGTCCAGGATCTGTGTGTTGACCAGTGCGGCAGCCGATCCGGCGGTGAGGACTCCGGCGACGGAGAGGGCGGTGGCGATCTTCGTTTTCATCGTGACTCCTTGAGGGTGAAGATCCGATCGGATCTCCGAGTGGATGTGGACGACGGTAGGGATCCATCGGCCAGCGACTGGAGCGCAACGATCCAAGAAACGTCCAAGAACGCCCCCGAGATCACCAGATCGGCCGCCGGTGCTCGCAATCGGGGTCGCCCGGCGGCGATGATGGCGCCGTGGACGTTCTGCTGGTCGAAGACGACGCCTCGATCGCCAGGTCGCTGTCGGAGTCATTGCGGACCGCTGGGTGCACGGTGACCCATGTGACCACGGGCGGCGCCGCGATCGCTGCCGAACCGGGTGACATCGTGCTGCTCGACCTCGGGCTGCCCGACATGGACGGCTACGACGTGTGCCGCAGGGTTCGCGAACGCTCGTCCGTGCCGATCATCGTGATCACTGCCCGCGGTGAGGAGTTCGACCGTGTGCTCGGCCTCGAACTCGGGGCCGACGACTACGTCGTGAAACCCTTCGGATTCAGGGAGCTGATGGCCCGGATGCGTGCGGTCCGCCGCCGGTTCGACGGCACGTCGGCGGAGTCCGGTGGGTCGAGTGACGCCGCAGCCGAGACGCTGCGGTGCGGTCCACTCACCGTCGATCGCCGGACCCACCGGGTCACGCTCGAGGGCAGCGACGGCAGCGACGAGATCGCGCTCACGCCCAAGGAGTTCGACCTCCTGGCGTATCTGATGGAGGACCCTGGAGCCGTCCGGTCCCGCACCGACATCATCGAACACGTCTGGGACGCGAACTGGTTCGGCCCGACCAAGACGCTCGACGCCCACGTGGCGGGCATCCGCCGCAAGCTCGGCGACCCGCAATGGGTTCTCGCCGTCCGCGGCGTCGGGTTTCGGCTCGTTGCGCCCTCGCCATGAGAACCCGGCTCTTGCTGGTGATGGTCGGCGTGGTGGCCATCGTGTTGTTCGTCCACGACGTGCCGCTCGCGCAGCATCTCGAGCGGGTGGAGCGCGACCGGCTGAACACCAGCCTCGAGCGCGACGCGTTCATCCTCGCCGGCCGGGCCGAGGAAGCGCTGGAGGCGGGTACGACCGAGTCCGACCCGACGATCCGGGCGATCGTCGCGCGCTTCAACGCCGAAGAAGACGTGCGCGTCGCGATCGTGAACGCCGACCTCGTCGGCGTGCTCGGTTCGGACGACGCCGTGGTCGGTGAGGACTACTCCAACCGGCCCGAGATGCAACAGGCACTCACGGGCGCACCCGACACCGGCGAGCGCTACTCGCGTACGCTGGGAGAGGACCTGTTCTTCGTCGCCGTGCCGGTGTTGTCGGGGGATGACGTCGTCGGCGTGGTCCGGCTCAGTGCGCCGGAGCGGGTGGTGGCCGACCGGGTGAGCGGCAAGGTCCGCGGACTCGGCATCGTCGCTGCCATCTCGCTCCTGATCGCAGTGGCTGTCGCATGGCTGTTCGCCCGCAGCGTCACCCGTCCGCTCGACGAACTGGAGTCGGCCACACGTCGGCTCGCGGCCGGCGATCTGAGCACGCGAGCGAGCGACACCGACGGCCCGCCGGAGGTGCGCGGCCTCGCCGAGTCGTTCAACACGATGGCGGCGCAACTGCAGCGGTTGCTGGATCAGCAGCGGAGCTTCGCGGGTGACGCATCCCATCAACTCCGAACGCCACTGACCGCGCTGCGGCTCCGTCTCGAACAGGCGGCGATGACGGTGGCCGACGGCGACCCGGCCGCCGAACCGATCGAGGAAGCGCTCAACGAGACAGAACGATTGCGTCGGATGATCGAAGGGCTGTTGATGCTGAGCCGCGCCGAGGGTGCGGCAGTGGTGGTCGACACCGTCGACGTCGCCCACGTCGCCCGCGAGCGAGCCGACTACTGGCGTCCGCTGGCCGACGAACGAGGAGTGTCGATCGACGTGGAGGCACCGTCGTCGATCGACGTGCTCGCTGTCGCCGGCGGCGTCGAGCAGATCATCGACAACCTGGTCGACAACGCCCTGGAGGTGTCGCCGGCGGGTACGGCCGTCCGGGTCGTCGTCGTGTCGGCCGACGGAGCGGTGGTGCTGCACGTGATCGACGAGGGGCCGGGGCTGAGCGAGGAGCAGCGGGAGCGGGCGTTCGAACGGTTCTGGCGCGCCGACGGGGCACCGCTCGGCGGCTCGGGTCTCGGATTGGCGATCGTGCAGCAGTTGGCGGTGGCCGGCGGGGGCAGAGCCGCGCTACACGCGGCGCCGGATGGTGGCCTGGACGCGTCCGTGACGTTCAGATCGCCTTGAGCGCGTCGATCACCGGCAGCCACCGTTCGGGGTCGCTCTCGTACGGGGCGTAGAACGACACCCGGTCGATCACGTCGCCGTAGCGCCGCCCGAGTTCGGGGGCGATCGTCTCGGGCGGCCCGACGACGGCGAACGTGTTGAGGATCTCGTCGTCGATCAGGGTGCCCATCTGCTCCCACTCGCCCCGCTTCGAGAGCGCGTTCAACTCGTCTTGCAGGCCACCCCAGCCGTGGATGTCGAGCACCTTGCGGTAGGCGGGAGTCGAACCGTAGAACGCGATCTGTTGGCGGGTGGCGGTCGCCGCCTTGTCCATCTGCTCGTCGGTCGTGCCGGTGACGACGAACGACGGCCCGACGATCTCGAAGTCCTCCATCGTCTTGCCTGCCTTCTCCCTCCCCCGCTCGAGCGCGGGGATCGTGACCTCCCGCAGGTACTTCTCGGTGGTGAACCCGTGGCAGAAGAACCCGTCGCACACCTCGCCCGCCACCTCGGTCATCAGCTCGCCGACTCCGGCCAGGAAGATCTTCGGCACACCGAAGTCGCCGAGGTCCTTCGCGTCGGGCGTGAAGAACGGCGTCATGAGCGTGTGCTTGTAGAACTCGCCCCGGAACTGCAGCGGCGTGCCGTTCTCCCAGGTGTCCCAGATCGCACGGATCGCCTGGATCATCTCTCGCATCCGGGCCGCGGGGCGGCTCCATTCCATCGAGAAGCGCTTCGTGATGTGCGGCTTGATCTGGCTCCCGAGACCGAGCACGAAGCGACCCTGCGACAGCGCCTGCAGGTCCCACCCGATGTTGGCCAACAACATCGGGTTGCGGGCGAACGCGACCGCGATCGACGTACCGAGTTCGATCGACTCGGTGCGGTCGGCCGCAACCGCCAGCGGGAGGAACGGATCGTTCGCCGTCTCGGCGGTCCACACACCCGAGTAGCCCGCCTGTTCGAGTTCGGCGGCCCGCCGACCGGCCTGCGAGATGGAGCCGTTGAGTCCGGTGTCGATCTTCATGCCCGGCAACGGTACCTGCCGCGTCGTGCGGGGTTGGCGTCGACATCCGGCTCGGCATACTGGCTCGATGCGCCCCCTCGATCGCCCTGCCCTCGCGCTCATCGTGACGTCGCTCGTCGCCGTATCGGCCTGCGGGTCGTCATCCGGCGATTCGTCGTCCGGTGATTCGTCGGCGGAGACGTCCTGCGCTCCGACGTCGGCCATCGACGACGGCCCGATCCGGGTCGCGGCCACCGTCGCCCCGATCACCAACATCGTGTCGGTGGTCGCAGCGGGGTCGGGTATCGAGATCGAGGGAATCGTGCCCGAGGGCGTGAACAGCCACTTGTACGAGCCGTCGCCGGGCGCCGCGGCCACGATCGAGTCCGCCGACGTCGTGTTCCTCAACGGGCTCGACCTGGAAGCGCCGACCAAGCAGCTCGCTCTGGCCAACATCGACGACGACGGTGTGGTGTGCGAACTCGGCAACGAGATCCTGCCCGAGGACGAGTACCTGTTCGACTTCTCGTTCCCCGAGTCGGCCGGCTCGCCGAACCCGCACCTGTGGACCAACCCGCCGATGGCACGTGCGTATGCCGCCGTCGTCCGTGACGTGCTGAGCGCGATCGACCCCGACAACGCCGACACGTTCGCCGCCAACGACGAGGCGTTCGCCGCCCGGGTCGATGCGCTCGACGCCGCGATCCGCACCGCGAGCGAGTCGCTCGATCCCGACGAGCGCCTGCTGCTGACCTACCACGACGCCTACGCCTACTTCGCCGAGGAGTACGACTGGACGGTCGTCGGTGCGGTGCAGCCGTCGTCGTTCAACGAGCCGACGCCGCGTGAGGTCGCGGAGCTGATCGAGCAGGTGGAGGAGGCGGGTGTCGCCGCGATCTTCGGCAGCGAAGTGTTCCCGTCGCCGGTGCTCCGTCAGATCGCCGACGAGACCGGCGTCGAGTACGTCGACGACCTGCGCGACGACGACCTGCCCGGCGAACCCGGTGACGACGGCCACTCGTGGCTCGGTCTGATGCAGGTCAACATGGTCACGATCATCGAGGCGCTCGGCGGCGACGCGTCGGCGATTGCCGACCTCGACGTGCAGCCCGACGCCGAGGACGCCGCCGGCTACGCCCAGTAGGCGGGCCGAACGCGACGCTCAGTCCTGGTCGCGCAGGAACTGTTCGAGTTCGGCCGCGAGCTCGTCACCCGACCTCATCTCGAGCGACGGGCCGCCGTCGATGACGTCGACCACATCGTCGCCCGCGTCGTAGAGCTGTTCGAGTTGTTCGATCATCTTGGCGTGTTCGTCGTTGCCGCCGATCATGCCGTCGAGCCGTCGGCCCTGGACCAGCACCTCGTTGCGGAGCGCGGCACCGTCGATGACCACATCGGTCGCTTCGCGCAGCCCGTCGAGCAGCGCGACCCCGGCGGCCGGATACGACATCGCCGAGATGTAGTGCGGAACCTGGGCCCAGATGCCGAGGGCAGGGATGCCGCGCTCGTGCATCTCACGCTCGAGCGACGCGGCGACCCCGGCCGGCACGTCGATCGAACTGCGAAGGAACGGCACCCGCGCCAGCACATCTTGCGAGGGGCTGCTGACCGACAGGCGCGGACTGCGCGTGTGCGGCACTGCGAACGGATACGCGCCGAGGTGTGCCATGTGGCGGACACCGAGTCGGGTGGCCAGGTCGCCCATCACCCGGGTGAACCGGTGCCAGGCCATGTCGGGCTCGGGGCCTGCCAGCACCAGGAGGTCGCGCCCGGTCTGGTCGCGTGCGACGGAGAGCGTGATTCGTTCCCAGTGCAGTACCGAGTGCAGGCCCTCTCGCAACTCCATCGTGGGTCGGCGCGCTCGGTAGTCGACGTACGTGTCGTCGTCGAACTCGATGATGGGAGAGGCGGCACCTTCCTCGGTGATCGCGTCGACCGCGGCTTTCGCCGCACCGCCGGCGTCGATCCAGCCCGTGAGCATGACGATGAGAACCGGGTCGACCAGGTCTGGCTGATCGGCCAACCACCGGAAGCTGTCGTCGGTCACGTCTCGCAGGGTACCGCGGCGCCGGTGGGCGCCCCCTGAATCGGGCGGGGGTGCACCGATAGGGTGATTCGTATGGCCATCGACGTGACCGACGCAACCTTCCAGACCGAGGTCATCGACCGTTCGGCGACCACCGCCGTCGTGCTCGACCTGTGGGCCCCGTGGTGCGGCCCGTGCAAGACCCTCGGTCCGATCCTCGAGAAAGTGGTCGACGAGACCGGCGGTCAGGCGGTGCTGGTCAAGGTCGACATCGACCAGAACCCCGGCATCGCCCAGGCGTTCCGTGTGCAGTCGATCCCGATGGTGGTCGGCTTCAAGGACGGCCAGCCGGTCGACGCGTTCATGGGTGCCCAGGGCGAGCAGGAGGTTCGTGAGTTCGTCCAGCGGCTGCTGCCGACGCAAGAGGAGAACGCCCTGCACCACCTCATCGAGGCCGGCGACGAGGCGTCCCTCCGTCAGGCGTTGGAACTCGACCCGGCCAACGAAGACGCGATCGTCGCGCTCGCGGACCTGCTGGTCGACGCGGGGCAGGCCGAGGAGGCGCTCGCTCTGCTCGCTCGCATCCCCGAGACCGAGCGGACCCGGATCGTCGCGGCCAAGGCCCGTGTCGGCACCGCGCCCGACGACGACCACGACGCCACGCTCACCGCACTGCTCGATCGGGTCAAGACCGACGACGAGGCACGGCAGCAGTTCGTCGACATCCTCGAGCTGATGGGGCCGCACGACCCGCGCACGGCGTCGTACCGCAAGCAGCTCACGGCGCGCCTGTTCTGATGAGTCGCCGGGCCTGACGCCCGGTACCATCTGCGGTTCCGACTTCCTCCCGCCGAACGTGCGCAGCGCGCACCGTTTCCCGGAGGTCGTCGATGACTGCGGAATTCCCACCCCGCCCCGAACCGCCCCGCCGGTGGTCCGAAACCCTGCAGGCGTGGCTGGCCTGGTTCGGTCCGGCACGCCTGATCGTCTCGGCGTTCAGCGTCGTGGTGGTGGCAGCCGGTGTGGCCTGGTTGGTGCGGGCCCCGGCGCCGACCACCGAGGCCGGTCTGCCGTTCAGCACCACTGCTGCCACAGCGGGCGCCGGCGCTCCGGTGAGCGAGGGCGGAGCCGCCACCTTGCCGCCGCCCGTGCCGCCGGAGTCGACCGGCACCACCGAGGTGCCCGCCGGTCCGGTGATCGTGCACGTCGCCGGCGCGGTCGCGGCCCCGGGGGTGTACGAGTTGGGGCCGGGCGACCGTGTGCACGCGGCGATCCAGTCGGCCGGAGGCGCCACAGCCGAGGCCGATCTCGACGGGCTCAACCTGGCCGCTGCGG